>NZ_JAAKSL010000016.1:0-130489 GCF_049173895.1 Aeromonas sp. 602200 | reverse complement strand
TGGTGGAGCTACGCGGGATCGAACCGCGGACCTCTTGCATGCCATGCAAGCGCTCTCCCAGCTGAGCTATAACCCCAACTCACCTCGGTGCTGACGAAGTTATCTCCGGCAACGGAGGCGCATGATAGGCATCACCCGCTTTGCTGTCAACCCTAAAATAACCGCGACTGATTCGTTTAGTCAAAATTGCAGCAGTTCGCTGTTTTTACCAGCAAGGCGCGTGCTATCTCTCTGTTTTATGTCACAAATTGGCTCAAGCACCTATAAAGGAGAGGCCGTGCAGCGAGCCTCTTTCCCCGTGCAACGCTCCCGCTCTCAGACCTCTCTATGCTGGCTGGTAATCAGCTTCTCCCCCGTCACCTCGGGAAAGCCTTTCCATAAAGGGCATTGCATTTGAAAACCCTTTCCATGATTTTTGTAAATTTACAACACAGAAAGTTGATCTGACTCACAAATGACCATAGGATCAAACCGTGACCCAGGTCACACACCATAACCATAAATGACAGAGCGATGAGGTAAACCATGTTTGAGAATCTGGCAGTCCTGTTCCACCTGCGCGGTGCAACCACCAAGAACGGCGTTGTAGAGAAAGATGCCTATGCCCCCTCCACCCGTGAATACTACTTCCGCTACGGCAAATAATTGCTGAAAGTCTTTCACGGAAAACGTAATAAAACTACAACACACATCATCACACAGCCCTCTCGAGGCGCTGTCCTGTCCGGGCCAGATGTTCCACGGCCAAACCTGAACTCCACCAAACAAGAATGGGGCCCGCAGGCCCCATCTTTTATTGCATCGGCTCATTGCAGGATCTCGGCCTGATCCAGGTATGACACCATGAAATCCCCTTGCCGGGAGCGCTGGCTTGGATAACACCAGCATCCGGGAAGCTGGCTATAATGCTTGCCATCCTTGTTCAACAGCCAAATGCCGTCGATTAGGTACTGCATGAAGGGACAGCATGACGACGGACAGAGATTTAAAAAGAGCAAGCGAAGTTGAGCAAGCCCTCATCCTGGCGATACCGACCCGCTGGCCTGTCTCGCCAACAGCGGGATGCTCGCCTCTCGGGCAACCTGAAAATATTCGGCCGCAGACTTTCCAGCAGTGTAATTACAACAGCGGAAAGGTTACCACGAATCAGGTTCACACCTTATCAGAGAGCAGTGCAGCCATCACTTGGGGAGAGCCTTCATGCCGGCACCACAAGTCGGCCTGACCGGATACAAGACAGAGCAGAAAAAGAGGGATTGGCAGAGCAACCAATGTTCAGCGCCGCGGGTTGCAAAAGCGGGGCATGACCAGCATGCCCCGCCACAACTCAAGCCTTATTTACAGCTGGCGGCCCCCACATCCTGCCAGACGTCGTGTTTGCCGGGCTCGTTGCCCTTGGTCCAGTATTGCGCTTTCCATTGACGGCCATTATGGGTGGTGATCTCGCCACCGTTGTAAGCTACATTGGCATCCCAACCCAGTTGCACCTTGCTCACCAGCAACCACTGATCTGCGGTACGGCTCGGCTCGTTGCCCTGAGTCCAATACTTGGCCTGCCACACCAGCTGGTTGTGACTCACCTTGTCACCGCCGTTGTAGACCTTGCTCGCCTGCCAGGCAGGCCAGTTGGCCGCATCCGGATCGGTGGCCGAGCAACCGCCACCACCGCTGACCGGCTTGACCGTCAGACGGGTTGCCGCGCTGGCATCCAGCGCGCCGTCGGAGACGGTGAGGCTAAGGTCATAGGCGGTGTCGCTGGTGACGCTCGGGCCGGTGACCACCAGGGTGGCACTGTTCTGACCGCTGGCGGTGAGGCCGGCCGGTACCGTCCACTGATAGGTGAGCGGATCACCGTTCGGGTCAGACGCGGTCGCCTTGAGGGTCACCTGCTTGCCAGACTCCACGGAAGCGGTAGCCGGCAGGCTCACCAGTGGCGGCAGGTTGGGCTGCGGCGCCTTGTTGGTGACCACCACCTGATCCTTGGCACTCAACTGCTGGTCATCGGTCACTGTCAGCTCGAACACCAGATTGATGTCGGTGGACACGGCATCGAGTACAACGCGGGCCTTGGCCTGAGTGGCATCAAACAGGGTGGCCTGCGGGCCGGATACCTGCTTCCAGCTATAGGTGAGGGCGCCATTTTCCGCGTCGTGGGACGCGGAACCATTCAGCGTCACCTCGGTCGGGCCAGTGACACTCAGATCGCTGCCCGCGTTGGCCACCGGCGGCTTGTTAGCTGGCGGAGTGGTTCCCTCGCCGTGACCCAACCCCTCGTGCATGGCATTGAGGATGTCGCCGTTGTCGGCATCAATCTCCCAGGAGAAGAGGCCGCCCAGCTTGTTGGCTAGCACATACTGCCCCTTGGCCTTGACCGAGCGGTCGTTGTCATAGGTGATGAGATCGCCGGTCGAAGCCTTGAACAGATAGGGAGCCTCGGCCACCTCGTCGTAGCTCTTCTCCCAGCCAGCTCCCATCCGGTTGTTGACGATGTCGCGGTAATCGACCACGCCATCTTCCCAGGTGCCTTTCACCTTGCCGGTCGCCTTGCCGGTGAAGGGGTTGTTGCCCTGATAGCCGCTCACGCCAGTCCAGCCACGGCCATACATGGCGGCACCGACCACCAGCTTGCCGGGGTCAACCCCTTGCGCCAGCATCAGGTTGACTGCCTTGTCGGTGGTGTACTTGGTATCGGGATCCCAGCTCGCCGCGTAGAGGTTAGTCTGGTGGCCCAACTCGGTGTTGCTCCAGGCGCCGTTGTAGTCGTAGGTCATCATAAAGATGTGGTCCATATAGGGTTGGGCCGCCCTGTAGTCCACATCCTGGATCTTGTCCCCCCCGGCCCCGATAGCCGACGTCAGCTCATACTGGCGACCAGTCTGCGACTCCAGCTCGTCGAGCATGGCGCGCAGCTCCTTCATCAGGGCCACATAGGTGGCACCATCACTCGGGCTACCCAGCTTCGGGTTGGCACCCTGTCCGCCCGGATACTCCCAGTCAATGTCCACGCCATCGAAGAATTTCCAGGTCTGCAGGAACTCTTTGACCGAGGCGACGAAGGTATCGCGCTTGGTTTTGTCACCGAGGAAGTAGAAGGGGTCGGAAAGGGTCCAGCCGCCGACGGAGGGGAGGATCTTGAGGTCAGGGTAAGCCTGTTTGAGCGCCATCAGGGCACCGAAGTTACCCTTGTAAGGCTCGTCATAGGCAGTCAGGCCACTTTGCGGCATCTGAACGGCGGCCCAAGGATCGTGGATCGCAACCTTGAAGTCGGCACGACCGGCACACGCACGTTGCAACGCCTGGAAGCTCCCTTCGATCTCCTTGAGGCTATCGTTGAGGCCATCCCCGCCACAGATGGGGGTGAAACCATAGAGGATATGGGTCAGGTTCTGGGCCGGGATCTTGTCCACTGTGAACTTGCGACCATAGACGCCCCACTCCACGTAGTAGGTACCGACCACCTTGCCGGACTTGTTGGCGTAGGGCTTGTTGTTCTCCTGCAACGCAGCCTTTAGCGGCGCCAGGTGGCTGCCATCGGTATCGGCGACCACGATCTCCTTGGCATCAGAGAGAGTACAGCCATCGGCATTGCAGAGGGCCACCTGCATCTGGTAGCGCCCACCTTTGTTCACCTTGAATTTGGCCGTGCCTGCAGCAGCAGAGGGGCCAGACCACACCTCCTTGCCATCAAGCAGTACCTTGGCAGTCTGGCCGACGTCACCGCTCCAGAGGTTCCAGCTCACCTCCACATCGGCGGCATCCTTGACCTTGACCAGATTGTTGTAGGAGGTTGCCGCCTGATCCACTTCAACAATGGCGAACTTGATGGGACCCCAGCCGATGGTGGGCTTGCCCGGCGCAGCCGCATAAACGGCAGATGAGGCAAGCAGGGAGCCGACCATCATGGCCAGCAATGCGGGTTTTGGACTTAGCATATTGTTTTCCTTTACGTTATGGACAAACGAAAGGGCAACACAACACGACAGGCAACACAAACACGACTACCCCTTGGCAAAGGCAGCCAGCATAACACTGTGGTGGCCCCGCTATCCCAGCTCAACAACGCCTTTAGACCGGAGGCTTTGCGTCCCGACTTTTCAATCGGTTTGCCCTTGTCACAACTTTATTTTCGGCGATAACTAATCGCGAATTAACTCTATGGCAATTTATATAACTAAGCAAACAAGACCATTCCAAACCCGCTACTGGCCGTACCTGACGCTGAGCCATAGCTTCATGATTCATCTTTAAAATACAAGGGAGCATTGGCCATGATTAATAGCTACCAAACTGATTAAGCTAAATATTTCACTAAAACAAAATAAAACGACAAAAGCTCAATACCTGTGGCACAACACAACAAGAGGTAGCCATACCTCACGGCAACAAGTGAATTAAAAGTCAATTTATTGCATACCAGTATCTTCCTCCCCCCACCCCTTCTTATTCAGACACCACAAACTTGTTTATCTGACCCCCAGAGCACAAACGTACAATCCGGCCAGAATGTAAGCAACTGGATAAACAGACATACGCAGTTGTTTATTTTTATTGGCATTTTTATATAATGCCCGCACGTCCCAGTGGCACAGCTGGATAGCGCGCGCCCCTCCTAAGGGCGAGGTCGCAGGTTCGAATCCTGCCTGGGACGCCACCCATCATCCCCTTTTCGCATTCACTCATCTCTTTGGCGATTAGTTCGACGTCCAGCAGCACTCTGCTTGCACCATCAAAACTCTCACCAAGTCACAAGTAATTGTATTCACGCGGCATTCGGCATCTCTCCTCTCTCTGATAGACTGCTTTTTTTGGCTGAGCCCTACGGCAAAGCCAGCAGCTTCATCTTGCAAAGGAGTGTTGGATGTCCGGATGTTCCTGGTGGGATAGATCCACCGGTTTTGCCTTGCTGACCATTGTGCTGTGGGCCTCGCTGGCGGCGCTGACGTCACGGGTCACCAGCGTGTCACCACTGGTGCTGGTCGGGCTGGTGCTGTTTTTCTGCGGGGTCGGGGCCTTGCCGTTTTGGCGCCAATGGCGCGCTCGCCCCATTACCTGGCTGGTGACGGTTACGGCATTGCTGCTCTACCATCTGCTGCTCTTTATGAGTTTTCGCCATGCCCCGGTGCTGGAGGCCAACCTCATCAACTACCTCTGGCCGCTCTGCATCATTCTGTTCACCCCGCTGTTGTTGCCCGGCCATCCACTCCATGCCCGTCATCTGCTGGCTGGCGCCTTTGGTCTGGCAGGCTCCATGCTGGTGATGGTCAACGGTGAGCTGCAACTGCAGCAGGCCTATCTGCCGGGATACCTGCCGCTCACGCAGCTCCCCACCAGTGACTGGTGGCTGATCATCTGGCTGGCGCTGGGCCCGATGGGGGCGGCCTTCGTTACCTGGTATCTGGCACTGCGAGACGGCGATCCACGCCGGATCGGAGCCCTTGCCTACCTGACCCCTCTGCTGAGTACTTTGCTGTTAGTAACATTGAACGGAGAGGAGCTAACCTCGCGCCATCTGCTGGCCGGTGCACTTATCATGGGGGGCGCCCTGCTCGGTATGTTGGGCCAACGCAACAGCGCTCAGGTATCCCGAGCCAGTTAAGCCGGCAAGATAGGGCTACCTGACCGTGCTGTCATAAAAACGCCATCATCCCTGTTTAGGCTCTGGCCACGCTCCCCCATGGTCTGTGCTGACAGGAATTACCCCGTGAAAATCGCCCATTACGCCACCCTATCCTCCCTTGTTTTGTTACTGGTTGCGGGAGGACAGGCGCTGGCCCTCTACCACGGCTGGCAACAGCTTGCCCGCACCAATCAGGCCCAGCATCAGCACGAGACGCTGCAACAACTGGTGACGGTGACCCTGCAAAACAGCCTGCGTGACTACCTCAACAGCGGCGATCCACAGCAACTGACCGCTGCGGAGAAGATCCGCCAGCAAGCACTCTCCTCACTGGCCGCTCAGGATGATGCCGTGGCGGCCCCGCTCAGACAGCAACTCGAACAGATGGCGCAGCGCATCGCGCACGACTATCAGGCCGCAGGCAAGCTCTCGGGCAACAGCCAGCTGCTGCTGCAAAATGCGGAGAGTGAGCTGGGCAGCCAAGCCATGGCGCTGATCCGCTATGGGGAGCAAGGCGCCAGCACAGAACAATCTGCCGCAGCACAGCAATATCGCCGCGGTGCGGCCGAGATCCTGGCTGGCCTGCCGCGCCTCGCCCATTTGCGCCAAAGCTATATGGAGCAGGGCAATGAAAAGCTGCTCGAAGGGATCCGCTTTGAGCTGGAGGCACTGCAAAAACAGGCGCAAGCGCTGCAAGCCTTGCCGCTGCTCGGCCTGTATGAAGAGGCGCCCGCCGATGAGTTCACCCTAGGGGAGCCGGTACGCAAGGAGCTGGGAGATCAACCGCGCAGCGAATTACGCTCGCTGCTGGGCCGCTATCCGCAGGAGCTGGCCAACAGCCGCACGGCGCTGCAACAGCAACAGGCTGGCCGCCAGACCGTGCAGCAAGACATCATGGCCATGTTGCAAGCGACCAGACAGATGGGGGAACAACTTGCCCACGAGCGGCAAGCCGTCAATCAGGAGCTGGCCACCATCCTCGGCACGCTGGCGCTCTGTCTGGTGGTAGTCGCCCTGCTGTTTGCACTGGTGCAACGACGCTGGCTGCTCGCTCCCTTGTTGCGACTGCGCGGAGCCTTTCTGCAGCTCGATCAGACTGGGCAGGCCGAGCCGTTATCTGCCGGGCGTGATCGCAACGAGCTAGCCGATATCGTTGCCAGCTACAACCGGCTGATCGGTCGCCTGCAACAGGATCAGCAACAGAAAGAGGGGCAGCTGTCAGCGGTATCCCTCAGTCTGCAAGGAATGGTCAGCCAGGTTGACGAAATCCACCACAGCACCCGCACGACCGAGCTGGTAGTCGACGAGAGCGGTCAGATGATGGATGAACTGAACCAGCTGGCCGGAGAGGTCCATCAGGTCGCCGCCGACATCGCCCGGCATGCCCACCATAACGAACAGGCGATGAGCCAGAGCGAAGATCTGGTGGGCAGCATGCTGCACGCTACTCGTCAGACCGGGCTGGCAATTGACGAGAGCGATGAGGCGCTGGAAGCCCTCACCCGCTCGGTTGCCGATGTGACGGACATTGTCGATGTCATCAGTCATATCGCCCAGCAGACCAACTTGCTGGCCCTCAACGCCGCCATCGAAGCGGCCCGTGCAGGGGAACAGGGGCGCGGCTTTGCCGTGGTCGCCGATGAAGTTCGCCACCTCTCGGCCAATACCCAGCAATCCCTCAACCAGATCACCGAGATTCTGCGGCGTCTGACCCAATCTGGTGAACAGCTTGGCACCGTGCTGAACCGGATCACCAGCGAGTCAAGCCGCCAAAGGGCACAAGCCGAGCAGTTGCGCCAGACCACCCAGGCGGTGCGGGAGATCGCCCGCAACACCGCAGTGATCGCCCTGCAGGGCGCCGACAACGCCAAAAGTCAGGAGCACAAGCTGGCCAGTTTTGCCGATCTGATCGCCCGTATTCGTCAGCAGGCCTGTCAGGTAAGCCAACTCTCGGTGCAGGTCTCGTCCCATATCCACCATCAGGCGCAACAGATCCCCCGCATCCTCGGCCAGCAAGGCTGACCCTATTCGCCCCACATCCCCACCAATTCACTTTCCCTCGACCAGAGGGAAAGTTTTTTTGTAGCACAAAATTATATGTTGCCTGCAGGTTAACAGCTTCCCTTCCCCCGTATCTGATGAAAACCCGCACCAGCGCTGGCCACACCTCCAAGAAAACGCTCTCATTACCGTGATACCTGCCATGAGGCTGTTTACGACCTTGCCCATGATTATTTGCACTCGGTCATACTTTTGAAACGTTGAGGGAACTTTTCATTGATATTTCGCACCGCGAACGTACTCTTGGTGTTGTCCGATAGCCAAGAATCGGAACATAAAAAAACAACATGTGATGATCAGGACTGCCAACTACAGATGTGCCAAGACATCCGGGTTTGCAGATAACCAAGAGAAGATTTTTTGCCCTTCGGGGTTTTGATTGCAATGCCAATACCGAGCGGTAGGCCCGATGCCAGCTGCCGGAAAAAAGCTAAGTCCATAAAATCAGGAGCAATAAAAATGGAAAAAGTGATCTTCAAGCGCGCCGCTTTGAGTGCCGCTGTGGTAGCCGCTCTGGTCGCCCCCGGCATGGCGTTGGCAGCCCAGGATATGATGAGCCCGGAATATGGCCAGTCCTATGAAACCTTCGTCAAAGACTCCAAACTGACCGGTGGCCTGTTCTACTTCCAGCGTGATCGTCAGCGCATCGATGGTGACCCGACTGCCGCCAAGAAAGAAGGCAAGTACCAGTCCAACCTGAGCCATTCCACCGTACAGGCAGCTCTCAACTTCAACTCCGGTTATGCCTGGGACACTGTTGGTCTGGATCTGGGCGGCTTCGGTGCCTATGACCTGGCCGTTACCGAAAACCATCCGGTCAACCAGGAGAACGAATTCTCCTTCGCAGGCAACTCCTGGGGCAACAACTACAAAGATGGCTCTCCCGAGGGTGGCTTCAGCCTCTCCAACGCAGCTCTGAAGCTGAAATTCCTGGACGGCGGTGTGACTGCCAAGGGTGGTTACACCCAGCTGTATGTCCCTGGCCAAATCGGTGTTAACTGGTCCTATCAGCCGGGTACCTATCGTGGTGGTCAAGTCGAAGGCAACTTTGGCGGTCTCTACCTGACCTACGCCATCGCTGACGAGTACAAGGCCCCCTGGTACAAAGAGACTCAGGTCTTCTCTCGCGCCAAAGCGTGGATGGATCCGTTCGCTGATGAAAACGTCATCGACTATATCCACGGTATCGCGGCTCGTTACACCTTTGAAAATGGCACTGCCGTGACCGGTTCTTTCGGTCAGTCCGAAGGCTACATGGACAGCTACCACTTCAAACTGGCTCACAAGTTTGACGTACTGGGCGGCCTCGCCACCAGCTACCAGTTCTACGGTTCCGAGACCGAGACCTACACCAAGGGCGGCTCCCAGATTGAAACTTACGACGGCCTGGCATGGCAACAAGCACTGACCGCTGCCTGGAACTACGCCCAATACGGCTTCCGTCTGGAAGGTCTGTGGACCAAGGCTGAAGGTGCGGAAGGCAACTACCTGCCCCGTCTGACCCGTGGCTACGCCAACTCCCAGGGCGCCAACGAAATTTGGTGGGATTCCCGCTCTGACTGGAACGCCAACAACGAAAAAGCACTGTTCTTCGGCGTGACCCGTTCTCTGGATGATCTGGTTGGTGCGCCGGGCTGGGCTGTCGGTGTATCCGGCGCCTACGGTTGGGATATCGAAAATGGCCAAGGCAAGAAAGCAGCCAACGGCGAGGATACCGAGTGGGCCGTCAACTTCGATGTCAGCTATACCGTGCAGGATGGCAAGCTGAAAGGCACCCTGTTCAAACTGCACTACACCGACTACAACAACGACATCAGCCAGGGCGGCGGTTGGACCGATTACCCCAACATCTTCGCCTCCGAGCACGACGTCAAGTTCCACATCATCATGCCGCTTACCTTCATGTAATCAGGCAATACGATGTCAGCAAACCGGGCCACTTGGCCCGGTTTTCTTTTTTCCGGTTGGCAGGCTAACATGCGAGCCGGATAAGGGTTTTATCCACTCACCAGCACGCTTTTGTCAGCAGTCACAAGGACGCCATCATGCCCCGTTTTGTTTTGATCACCGGTTGTTCCAGCGGTATTGGCCTCGCCGCCGCACAGGCGCTCGGGCAGCACGGTTTTACCGTGATTGCCTCGGCGCGCAAGGCGGAAGATGTGGCCCGCTTGCAGCAACAGGGATTGCTGGCGGTACAGCTGGATCTGGCTGACCCTGCCTCCATCGAGCTGGGTGCCAGTGCGGCGCTCCATCTGGCGGGCGGGCGCCTCTATGGCCTGTTCAACAACGGCGCTTATGGCCAACCCGGGGCGCTGGAAGATCTGCCCACCGAAGCGCTCAGGGAACAGTTCAATACCAACCTGTTTGGCTGGCACCATCTGATCCGTCAGGTGCTGCCGCCTATGCTGGAGGCCAAAGAGGGGCGGATAGTGCAGAACAGCTCGGTACTGGGACTGGTTGCCATGAAGTATCGCGGCGCCTATAACGCCAGCAAGTTTGCGCTGGAAGGTTATAGCGACACTCTGCGCCTCGAACTGGCGGGTAGCGGGGTACATATCAGCCTGATTGAACCGGGCCCCATCGATACCCGTTTTCGTGCCAATGCTCGCAACGCCTTCCTGCGCCACATCGATCCGGCTCAGAGCCGTCATCAGTCGGCCTACCGCCAGACCCTGACGCGGCTGGAAAAAGAGGGGGCCACCAGCGGCTTTACCCTCTCGAGCGAAGCCTGCATCCCGCCGCTGCTCCATGCGCTGACCCACGCCCATCCCAAGGCACGCTATCCGGTGACCACTCCGACCCGGCTGTTTGCCTTCTTGCGACGGGTATTGCCCACTCGCTGGCTCGACAAACTGCTGGCCAAATCGGCCTGATCCCGTGATGGGCGACAAGCATCCTGCCGCCCGGATTGAGTTAGCTGTATAGCGGCGTAATCCAATCCGCCAACCTTGTTTGCCCCTCTCTTCAATAGTGCTCGCCATTGCTGTAGTAGGCGCTCTTGACCAAAGGTATCACCTGCACCACCACATAGGTCTGCTCCCCCAGCACCCGTTTCAAATGGCGCGTGATAAGGCGCGCGGCGGCGTCCTGCATCTCCTGCGGCCGCTCGAACCAGTGCAGCTCGACAAACGGAAAACCCACCTCTGACTCACCGTTGCGTATCCAGCAGCTATCAATCCGCTCCATGGTGACAAACTCCGGCTTACCGCCGGTCAGCTCGCAGAGCTCGGCCAGCAGCGGGCCGCTCACCTGTTGCAGGGTATCGAGCGTCACGGCGCGAAAACGAAGATGGGGCATGGCAAACCTCTTGGTTATCTGAAATGAGGACTTATCATAGGGGTTATTGTCAGCAAGAGAAGTCACCCGGCGCACATTAAGGATCCCCATGAGATTTCATCGCACCCTCTTTGCCTTCCTGCTCTGCCTGCTGCTACCGCTGCACGCCTTTGCCGATCCCGCCTTCTATCGGGTGAGCAAGGGCAACCTGCAACACTGGCTGCTGGGCTCCATCCATGCGGGCAAGTCTGCCCTCTATCCGCTGCCCGAGCCGGTGGAGCGTGCCTGGCTGCAGAGTCGCACACTGGTGATGGAGGTGGACATGAACAGCATCACGCCGGATCAGTGGCAACAGACCGGCTCCCTCACCCGACTGGTGGATGGCAAACCGCTCAAGGATCATCTGCCTGCCGAGCTCTATCAACGCACCCTGATGGCGGGGGCCCGCTATGGCATCGACGAGGCTACCCTCGCCACCCTGCGCCCCTGGTTTGCCGCCATTACCCTGACCCAGGCCGCCATGGCCCGCTCCGACTTCAAGAGTGAACTCGGGATAGACCAGCACTTTGCCGTCCGGGCCGCCAAAGAGGGCAAACCGGTAGTGGGTTTTGAAACCCTGCTGGAGCAGCTCGGTTATCTGGCCAGCGTGGGTGACAACCAGACCCTGATGCTCGCCAGCACCCTGGATGAGCTACCAATGCTGGAGAGTGGTTTCGCCGCCGTGATGAAGGCGTGGCAGCAGGGAGATGAGCCAACGCTGATCAATCTGCTCAAGGAGGAGATGGCCCCGCCCGCGCTACAGAGCTGGATGGAGCAGACCCTGCTGGCCGAGCGCAACCATAACTGGCTGAAAAAATGGTCCACCCTGCCCAACGAGAGCTTTATCGTGGTAGGCGCCCTGCACCTTTACGGCGAACAGGGGTTGCTGGCGTTGTTGGAGCAGCAAGGGTGGCGCATTACCCCGCTCACCACTCCAGGTCCGGTGCAGACTCGGTCGCAAGGAGTCCAGTGAGAACGATCACAGAACGCGCTGGTTATTAAACAACCTGCAAGGGAGTTGATCGGGATCATCCCGGACGGGGCAAAGAGGTATTTATCATGCCTGTCATCAACCGGGTGACAGGAGCAATAAAATGGACTTTTGGCTGGACCTGATGTTTGGCAACAGCGTGGGATTGATGTCGATGCTGGTGATTATCGGCACCTTCTTGCTCATCAGCTCTTACGCGGCCTACTTCATCTACAAGGTGATGCACTCGCAACCGCCTCATTCACAGCAACCCCATTCTCAACAGCCCAAAGAGGGAAAATAATCCTCTGACCACAGGCGGTAGCTCACACTGACCGCCTGTGCTGTTTTATGGTTCGCGACTGTGATTCCCGGGCCAGACTGCACCAGTGTCCATGCTGGGCGCCCCTTATCCCCTCCCCCTTTCCCCGTTTTCTGTGCCGGTTGCGGCCGTTATAATGGCCCCCACTTTTTCTTATGGGGAGCCTGCCGTGTCTCATAACGACGAACTCTCGCTATTCATGAATGAAGTGGCCGACGTGCGGCCCATTCGCAGCGACAACATCCATCCCCATGCGGCCAAATCCGCCCCGACCGAGGCACAGCTCGCTCGCCGCCAGGCTGCCACCGCCGAACAACTCGCCCTCGACCACCTCACCATGGAGGCCATCGAGATGCGCGATCCGCACGAAATCGTCGGCTTCAAACGCGATGGGGTGCAGGAGGGGGTCTACAAGAAGCTGCGGCTCGGCAAATACGAGCTGCAGGCCAGCCTGGACTTGCACCAGAAAACCCTCAATGAGGCACGCCAGACGCTGGTGCAGTTCATTGCGGATTGTGAAGTCCGGGATATCCGCTGCCTGCTGATCCTGCACGGCAAGGGGGAGCGCAGCACCCCGCGCGCCCTGCTGAAAAGCTATGTGAGCGCCTGGTTGCCGCAACTGCCCGCCGTCATGGCGATCCACAGCGCCGAGCGTCGCCACGGCGGCAGCGGTGCTCTATACGTGCTGCTGCGTAAAAGCGAACGCAAAAAAGTGGAAAACCGCGAACGGCACCAGAAGCGGCTCGGCTAATCCGCGTTTCGCTCCCACGTCTTTTGCCCGCCCGCATGAAGGTGGTCAACTATACAGCGGCGGTGTTAGCATCGAACGGCCCCGATCATGCCAGGTACGGGGCGGCATACCATCAGGGACGATAACAAGGACAATCCCATGTCATATCAAAAGCTTGAACAACATCAGCAGCAGATCCACCGCTTTAGCCACCTCGCCGCCATCTGCGGCTGGGATCAGGCGGCCATGATGCCGGAAGGGGGCAACGATGCCCGCGCCGAAGCAATGGCCGAACTCGGTCTGCTGATCCACCAGAAGCGCACCGCTCCCGAGCTGGGCGACTGGATTGCCAAGGCCGAGAGCGAACCGCTCGATGAAGTACAACGGGCCAACCTCGGCGAGATCAAGCGCCAGTGGCAAGATGCCAGCCTGCTGCCCGGTGAGCTGGTCGAAGCGCTGTCGCTCGCTGGCAGCAAGTGCGAGCACGCCTGGCGCAGCCAGCGCAAGAACAACGACTGGGCCGGTTTTGCCCCCAATCTCGAGGAGGTGGTGAAACTCTCCCGTGAAGTGGCGCAACTGCGGGCCGATGCGCTTGGCGTGCGCCCCTACGACGCCATGCTGGCGCTCTATGAGCCGGGCATGACCAGCGCGCGCCTGGATCAGATCTTCGGCGATCTCGCCAGCTGGCTGCCGGCTCTTATCCAGACCGTAAGTGAACAGCAGAAGGGCGATGCCCTGCTGCCGCCGCAAGGCCCCTTCCCCATCCCGACCCAGCAAGCGCTCGGTCAGGAGGTGATGGGACTGCTCGGCTTTGATTTCGCCCACGGTCGCCTCGATGTGAGCAGTCACCCCTTCTGTGGCGGCGTGCCGACCGACGTGCGGATCACTACCCGCTATAACGAGCAGGAGTTTGTCTCCAGCCTGATGGGCATAGTGCACGAAACCGGTCACGCCCGTTACGAGCAGGGGCTGCCGCGTCATCTGCTGGGTCAGCCGGTGGCCGAAGCGCGCTCCATGGCGATCCACGAGAGCCAGAGCCTGTTTTGCGAGATGCAGCTGGGGCATCATCCGGCCTTCCTCGCGCTGCTGGCACCACGCATTCGTCACCACTTCGGCGAGCA
This sequence comes from Aeromonas sp. 602200, assembly GCF_049173895.1. Taxonomy (NCBI): domain Bacteria; kingdom Pseudomonadati; phylum Pseudomonadota; class Gammaproteobacteria; order Aeromonadales; family Aeromonadaceae; genus Aeromonas; species Aeromonas sp. 602200. The sequence continues at coordinate 116,353 of NZ_JAAKSL010000016.1, read as the reverse complement.
GGCGGCGTTTGCGCCGGACAATCTGGCCAAGCTCTACAGCCGGGTCGAGCCGGGCTTTATCCGGGTCGATGCGGACGAGGTAACCTATCCGGCCCACGTTATCCTGCGCTACGAGCTGGAGCGCGATCTGGTGGAAGGGAAGATCGAGGTGGCCGACATCCCCGAGCTGTGGGATGCCAAGATGCAGCAGTGGCTGGGGCTCTCCACCAAGGGCAACTACCGCAATGGCTGCATGCAAGATATTCACTGGACCGACGGCTCGTTTGGCTACTTCCCGAGCTACACCCTGGGTGCCATGTATGCCGCCCAGCTGCGCTTTGCCCTCGAAAAAGAGCTGGGCAGCATGGGGGAGGTGATCGCGGCGGGCCGCCTGCCGGAGATCTTCGGCTGGCTCGGACGCCACATCTGGTCACAGGGGAGCCTGCACAGCACCGACGAGCTGGTGCGCCGCGCCACCAATGAAGCGCTCAACCCGCACTGGCTGCGCCAGCATCTGGAACAGCGTTATCTGAAGTAATGAGCGCAGTAAGCTAACAGCAGAGCGGGGCCCTTTTTAGTTGACCACTACAGGGCCCCGTTTTTATGGCGGTTCATTTTTATGGCGGTGCATGGCACAGCACGCCGTCACGGCAATGCTGTAAAAAGAGAGGGTTCAGAGGGGGTCCGGTGAACCCAGCAACTCGCGCAGTTGCAGGATATTGCCCTCCGGGTCGAAGGCGTTGCGCACCACAAAGCCGGGCCCTGTCCACTGCTGTGGAAGCAAACCGCCACCGAGATCCGCCGCCTTCGCTTCTGCCCAGGCGAGGCTGGAGACGGTGAAGAACAGCTTGATGGCCCCCTCTTCCCGCAATTCCGGCGGCCTTTTGATAACGACTTGCTCGGCATAAGGTTCGGGAATGGCGTGGATCAGCAGCTGGATATCGCTGTTTTCCAGCACCACCAACTGCTCATCCTGACTGCAGACCACCATCTGCAGCAGGGTACGGTAAAAGTGGGTCAGCAGGCCCGGATCCTTGGCATAGATCAGGGCACCGGCGCGAGCGGGGCCTGGCATGGAGCACTCCTCAATAGTGAACAACTGGGTGGACAGATCTCCACCATCTCACAGTTGCGCGCCCCATTCGATCCTTTTTAGCGACTCGCCAGCCTCACTGCACAAAGTGCCACTGCCGCAGTGCCAGTGTCGGAGGCGGCCCCTGATCATCCCCCAAATCTGCCATGCCCAGCGCCTCGTCATAGTGCACACCGCCCGCGCCACTCTCGGTCAGGTGTTTTGCCCGCACCGCCCCGTACAGACCGCCACTTCCGCTGATCTTCATCTCGGTGAGCGGGGCATAGAGAGCGGCATAGAGCGGCGTATTGCCCGACAGCTTGACCCCATCCTTGCCGCTATACGCGGAATAGATAGAGATAGCGGGCGTACCGCCAGCGGTCAGCCCCTGTTTGGCTGCCGTCACCTCGGCACCGGCCCCAAGATCGACCTTACCGCTGACGATCAGGATCAGGCTGCTCCCCTCGCTCACCGTCAACTTGTTGCTGCCTGTCATAGTGAAATCCTTGTCGATCAGCAGCACCACATCCCCCTTGATGGTGAGACTGGCATCGGCCCCCATATTGAGGCTGTCGAGCTTGTAAATAGTCTGTTCCTTGCCAAACAGCTCCCCTTTGCCGGGGAACGGCAGCCCAGGCTTTTGCTGGTTGCTGCTGGTGACCGAGCCGGTGGAGGGATCCGTGGTCAGCACCATCTGCTGGGTGGCCCCGAGCGTCAGGGGACCATTGATGGGCAATGTTGCAGGGGGGAACGATTTGGGCAGCGCGGCCACATTGAGCGGGTCACACACCTGCCCGACAACAGGCGGTAGCTTGGGATGAGTTCGGTATTTGGGCTCCAGATACTTCTGATGCTTGGCATCAAGGAATGCCCCGTTCCCACCATAGTTCAACTTGTCGCCAGCAATGCTTGTGCCATGACCCATAGAAACATCCCCATTGATCGCAACAGCTCCGGCAATATGCCCCCCTTGCAAGGCAAAATTTCCACTCCCGTTCACGCTGCCCTCAACCCTGACGACCCCATCAGAGGGAGAAATGGTGATATCGCCGCCAGCAAGTACATTACCCGCAACAGGTGAAGAACCTTTCAAGGTCACCGAGCCGGTCGCCCGCACATCACCCCAAATTGGGGAGTGCCCGGCGAGCACTACATTGGCCTTGTCGCTGACGGTCGCCACCTTGGCGTTCTGCCCCTGATTAAGGGTCCCGGAAACAGAATCCTTGTACGCTCCCTTGCGCGAATCATAGCTGTCGATAAAACCGCTACCGGAAAGGCTTAGCCCTTCGCATGCCACCACCGAATCCTGAAAGATGAGATTGCCGGGTTCGCGCTTGAGGGCAAACAGCGCGTTGAGACTGGCATTGCCCTCCAGATAACGGCCATGGCTCTGCAACGCCAGTTTGCTGCCTGTAGAAGCATCCAGCTGATCGATGCGAAAGCGGCTGCCCGCCATAGCCCCTTCCCCCTTGCCTGGCACCTTCTGCACCAGTTGATCCCACTCTATCCGTGGTTCGGCGCCGAGCGCCTGATGCAGGGCGCGATAACTGTCGTTCATCCCCTGCTCGGCACTGAGCTGTGCATTGATCTTCTTGTGAAAATTGCCGCTCAGGCGGGTTTGCAGCTGGTTCTCCTGAATGCTGGTAAACACCAGCAGGCTCGACAGCAGGCTCACCACCAGCACCACCAGCAATACGGCTCCTCGCTGCCCCTGCAATCCCTTGTTCATCCTGCTCCCCCTGCACCGGATGTGGCCAGTGCTGCCGCCCAGACCGCCTTGCGGCGTGCCACCTGCACCTCTACCCCAGGCGCCAGATAGCTCGGCAGCCCTTCGGGCAAGATGCGGATATTGACCAGCGCCCCCTGCTGGCCGAATTCAAGATCCTGAAGATGGGCCAGCAACAGGCGCGGGCCATCCCCGTCATCGCAACTGAGTACCGGCGGCGTGAAGCGGTACTGCTCGGTAAAATCGGCGGTTTTCTGGTTGCCAAGGCAGGAGAGCACCGGACTGCCCCCCTCTACCTTGAAAACCAGCGTCAGGCGATCAGGGGTGACCGCTATCAGCTGATCCGCCTGCTTGACGCTGTTGGTAAAGGTGAGAGTGGCAAAGCGCAGCACTTCGTTCGCCTGCTCCAGCGCCTTGCTCTGCTCAACCGTGCTCTTGATAGGCACGTAACCGGCAAAAATAGCCAGCATCAGCATCAGACCGAGCACCATGGAGATCATCAGCTCGACGAGACTGACACCTCGCTGTCGGAAGGGAACGTTCAGCATAGTGGTGGAAATCCTGCGGTCAGCTCAACCCGCTTGGCACCGGAGATCCGCGCATCACGCCACTCGATGGCGACCACAAAGTGGTCGCTGTAGCGACTCGGCAGCACCAGCTGGTGGCCCTCGAGCAGGGTGAAGCGGGCAAGAAAATCGCCCTGGGTGAACCGCTCCGGCTTGCGCTGCACTTCGCACAGCGAACCCCAGACCTGCTCCACGCTGTTGCTCGCCTCGATCGTGGCCAGGGTGCTCTGCAGGCTATAGTGCGCCTGCTGCAACGAGACCACCTGCCCCTTGGCGAGACCAAGAAACACTATCACCGCCAACACCATGGAGACCATGATCTCCACCAGATTGAAGCCTTGCTGGTTGAAGCCTTGCTGGCGGGCAAGTGCGGCGTGTCTCATGAGCAGCTCCCTTGCAGCAGCTGGCCGCTCGGGGCCACGCAGAGCACCCGCTGCTCACCGAGGCGATTGGCCAGAATGATCTCGGCGTGGCTGCTGCCGGTTGGCGCGATCTGGATGGGGTCAAACGGCTTGATCACCACGCCGCCACCGGGAGCCGATGCCTGACGCAACCGCTGGCTGTCGGCCATCACCTCCCAGCCACCGTTCTCGGTGCCCTGCAGTACCACCGGCAGGGTCAGCTTGACCGCTTCGCTGCGGGCAAAGCGGTAGGCTGACGCGAGCTCGGTCGCACTGCGATCGAGTCGTTCGGCCGCGAGGCGCTGACTCATGGAGGGCAACCCGACTAGCAGCAAAATAGCGGCGATGCCGACCGTGATCATCAACTCAATCAGAGTAAATCCGCGCACGTTCATCTTATGATCCCCAGCAGTCATGGCGATTGGCCGCGCGATAACCGGTCTGATCGAGGGTCAGAGTGCCGCATTCATCCTGTTGTCGCGTCGTTGGAATGGCTTTGAGCAGATAGTCACCAGCATCTTGCTGGCTGTAGCTGAACTGGTAGAAATCCGTGTTGGAAGGGGTGGCAAACGTGGCGGGATAACGCCCCTGTTCGGTATAGATACGTTCGAGGGCGAGCGCCTGCTCCAGCAATTGCTGCTGTGCTTCGTAACGACGTCCCTGTTGCAGATAACCCTGATACGCTGGCAACGCGATGGCTGCGAGAATGCTGACAACCGTCATGGCGATCAACAACTCGATCAGACTAAAGCCCCGGCAATGGGGCCATGCCTTACAGTCGTTCACTTATCATCCTTGGCAAGTGTTGTTATTGGTCGGCCCTGAGCCGTAGATGCGATGACTTAATAATCATCAAAAATTAACCGACTCAATTGAACAACACAAAATTGTAATGCTCAATGTAAAAAAGCTAATTATGTGATCCATTGTTAATTTCCAAGCCTTTCTCATCACAACTAATCTCGCAATACAAATAAAGTTAAACCCATTGCGCCCCCATCTATCCGCTATGGGCTCTGCTACCCGTGCACAGTGGTAAACAAAATGAAGGGGTAGTCGACATGGAAGAGTGCAACGAAACCTGCGGCCGATTTTTCCTATCCCTGTCCGCTTCTGGCTAGTCACGGCCCCCGAGCCCCCTTACTCTTTTGCCATCTGTTCCAGCAAAGCCGCCAACACCATGAATGCAAAACCAAGCCCTGAGTTGTCACCGGATGAGGTGATCAACACCCTCAGCCGTGAACAGTGTCACGCCGCACGGCTCGCCCGCGACGCTCGCTTTGATGGCCGTTTTTTTACCGGCGTCATCTCGACCGGCATCTACTGCCGGCCAGTCTGCCCGGCACGGCCACCGCACGAGCACAATGTGCGCTACTTCCAAAGCGCCGCGGCCGCCGAGCAGTATGGGCTGCGACCCTGCCTGCGCTGCCGCCCTGAGCTGGCCCCCGCCGCCCGTGGCGATCTGCCGGTTGAACTGGCACGTCTGCTGGCACGCATCGATCGCGGAGAGCTGGCGGAGGGCACGCTCGCCAAACTGGCCACTGAGGCAGGGATCAGCGAACGCACCCTGCGCCGCCAGTTCGAGCAACATCTCGGCGCCTCACCAAAACAGGTGGAGCAGACGCGCCGCCTGCTGCTCGCGAAACGGCTGCTGACTGAAACTGGGCTGCCCATTACCGACATCGCGTTTGCCGCCGGCTTTGCCAGCATCCGCCGCTTCAATGATGCTTGGCTCAACGCCTACGGACTGGCCCCGCGCTCCCTGCGCCAGCAGGAGCAGCACGGTGACGCGCCAGAGCACATGAACGATCAGCCGCGCGGCGCAACGCTGACGCTGCAGTTGCCCTACCGTCCCCCGTATGATGTGGCGGCCATGCTGGCGTTCTACCGGCTGCGTGCGATCCCCAGGCTGGAGCGGGTAGATGGCGAGGTGTATGAGCGGCGCTACCAGGTCGGTGATCAGGTCGCGCTGGTGCGCATCGCGCAGGGCAAGGGGCACAGCCTGCAACTCACCGTTCATGATCTGCCGCTCGCGGCGCTGCCCGATCTGCTCTATCGGGTGCGCAGGATGTGGGATCTCGATGCCGATATGCAGCGGATCGGTGATCTGCTCGGTCAGGATCCGCTGCTCGCCCGCTTGCAAGCGCGCTGGCCCGGCGTACGGCTGCCAGGTGGTTGGGATGAGTACGAAGTAATGCTGCGCGCCATCGTCGGCCAACAGGTCTCGGTCAAGGGGGCCATCACCATACTCGGGCGGCTGGTGGCTCGCACCGAGGCGCAATTCGGGATGGCGCAACTGCCGACCCCCGCCCAGTTGTGCGAACTCGATCTCGACGGTATCGGCATGCCCGGCAGCCGCATTCGTACCCTGCGCGGCGTGGCACAGGCGCTGGCCAGCGGCGAGCTGACCCTAACGACAGCCAGTGACGAGCAGTTGCTGGCGCTGCCGGGCATAGGCCCGTGGACGGTCTCTTACTGGCGGCTGCGCTGCGGGCTGGATACCGATGCCTTCCCCGCTTCCGATCTGGTGCTGCAAAAGGCACTCGGCGGCGGCACCAAGCTGCCGGTAAAAGAGGTGTTGGCGCAAAGCGCAGCATGGCAGCCGTGGCGCAGCTATGCGGCCAGCTGGCTGTGGCATGCCATGAGTGAAGCGCCCGATTTGCTACTCCGTGCCACTGGCAACAAAAACCAGCAGGATAGCCAACAACAGGAGATAACCCCATGATCCGCTACGATATCCTGCCGACCCGCTGCAGCGATCTGCTGGTCGCCATCAATGAATCTGGTCTGGTGCACGTGGACTTTGTGGCGGGCCTGCGGGCACTGCCCGATATGAGTGGCTGGCAGCAAGATCACGAAGAGCTGGCTCCCTTCCTCGCCGAATTTGACGCCTATTTTGCCGGTCGCTTGCAGCGCTTCTCCCTGTCCCTTGCCGCCCGTGGCACCGCCTTTCAGCAGGCGGTGTGGCAAGCGCTGTGCGACATCCCCTATGGCGAGACCCGCAGCTACAGCGATATTGCCCGCGCCATCGGCAAGCCAGAGGCGGTGCGGGCTGTGGGCGCGGCGAATGGCCGCAATCCGCTCTCGATCATCGTCCCCTGCCATCGGGTGATCGGCCAAAACGGCAGCCTGACCGGCTATGCGGGGGGATTGGAGATCAAAAAAGCACTGCTGGCGCTGGAGAGGGGCAATTAAAGGAGGGTAGGCAGAGAACCTGCGATAAAAAACTGCCCCTTTCCGGACGGAGAAAGGGGCTCATTGCTCAGCGTTTCAGGCTGCCCATCACATGCATTTCGCAGCGGTTGCAGTCAAAACGCAGGCGGAAGGTGTCTTTACCCATCTTGAGTTCCAGCGGCTCGGCCTTGAGACCGGGCACCTCGTTCGGGCAGAGGTTCTGGCTGTAGCGGATGCAATGCTTGGTGATCATCAGTACCACTTCCCGCTCCTCCTTGTTCGCCTCATAGGCGGGAGCGATGCGCTCCACCCCGTGTTCGCGGAAGAACTGCTCGGCGGCGCTGTTCAGCACGTTGCCAAGGTAGGAGAGACGGTGCTGGGGATAGTTGATATCCCGCAGGGCGATCCGTCGCTCGGGGCGCTGGTAGCTGGCCACCCGCGCCGCCTCTAGCGCGGCGATGCCATCCCGGCGCAAACCGTTGAGCTGTGATGCAGCGATAAACAGCGGGTGAGTGAATGCCAACTCAATCTTGCGCGCCACAAACAGGGTATTGCCGAGTTTACCAAGCTGATCCCGCGCCTGTTGCTGCGCCCGCTCCGGGTTGTCGGCAGGCTGTTTGTCACAGGGAAGTGTCACCGCGGCGCTGATGCCTTGTTCGTCGGTGAGCGTGAGGCTCACGCCCTCATCGCATTCTGCCAGCACCATATCGACCCGGATGCGGCGATCCGCGCTGGCCTTCTCCAGCATCTTGCTGAACGCCTGATCGTGGTTGCGGTAGATTTCGGTCCCCACTTTTAGCCCCGGCATGCGTTCTGACAGGAGTAACAGCTTACTCTCTGCCTTCTCTTCGACCTTGTTGAGGCGCATCCCCACCAGCTCGTTGTTCGGCTTGAAGAAGCCGAGACCGTCGCCGTTGTTGAGGGTGACCTGTTTGCCATCGATCTCGATGCCATCCTTGGTGACTCTGGTGACCCGCCCCAGCGGTTCACCCACATATTTCGGGCTCCTGGTGGAGTCGATCCCCTGCTGGCGACCATGGAGGAAGTAGTCGGTGCTGCCGCGGTTGAAGCTCTTTTTGGGGTCAGGCGTGAAGCTGTAGCTGCAACGACCCGCAGAGGCGGCCACCAGATCGGAGCGACTATCCAGAATGGCGTCCAGCTTCTGCCGATACCAGGCGGTAACGTTCTTGACGTAGTCGAGCCCCTTGAGTCGCCCCTCGATCTTGAAGGAGCGGATCCCCGCCTCGATCAAGGCCTCCAGGTTGTCGGTCTGATCCATATCCTTGAGTGACAGCAGGTGGCTGTCGGCCACCAGCACTTCACCGTCCGGCTTTTGCAGCGAGCAGGGCAAGCGACAGAGCTGGGCACACTCGCCGCGGTTGGCACTGCGACCGGTACGGGCATGGCTGATGTTGCACTGGCCGCTGTAGGAGACACAGAGCGCGCCGTGGATAAAAAACTCCAGCTGCACATTGGTCGCCGCACTGATCTCGCGGATCTGCGCAAGAGACAGTTCGCGCGCCAGCACCACCTGAGAGAAGCCCACATCCTGCAGAAACTTCACCTTCTCCGGCGTGCGGTTGTCGGTCTGGGTACTGGCATGAAGCGCGATGGGAGGCAAATCCAGCGCCAGCAGTCCCATATCCTGCACGATGAGCGCATCGGCACCGGCTTCGTAGATCTGGTGGGTCAGCCGCCGGGCCTGCTCCAGCTCGTGATCGTGCAGCAAAGTATTGAAGGCGACAAAGACCTGGGCACCGAAACGGTGGGCGTGGCGCGCCAGCGCCTCGATATCCTCGATGGAGTTGCCCGCCGCACTGCGGGCGCCGAAGGCAGGGCCACCCATGTAGACGGCATCGGCACCATGGTTGATGGCTTCTATGCCGTAGGCGAGGTTCTTGGCCGGAGCCAGCAGCTCCAACCGGTTATTGTGGCTTAATGGGTGCTTGTTCTGGTGCATGGTCTCGGGATCAGGGCGGACAGCAAATGGGCGCTACTCTAGCCCATTCACCACCCGCGTGCCTTGATCCCGCTTAAGGTATCTGCGAAATACAGGATTAGATAACCACCTTGAGCGCCAGCCCGAGCAGCACCAGGCCGCTCACCTTGTCGATCACAAAGGATTTGGCTTTAAGCCACGCCAGCACCGGCCCGCGGGAGAGCACCAGCGCCACCAGCACGTACCAGACGGCATCGATCCCGCCCGCGGTGAGCATCATGATGCCCCCTTCGCTCCAGCCGGTATCAGCCCGCACAAACTGGCTGAACAGAGCGATGAAGAAAACCGCCAGTTGGGGGTTAAGGAAGGCAACCATAAAACCTTCAAAGGCCCCTTGCCGACCGCGCAACTGATGTACCTCTTCATTCCCTTCGTCACTGGCTGGTTTTGCCAGCAGGGCTTTCACCCCGAGCCAGGCAAGAAACGCGGCGCCGCCGTAGCGGATCAGATCAAACAGGATCGGTGTCTGGGTGATCAAAATGGAAAGGCCGAGCGCCGTGACCAGCGCATAGATACCAACCCCGAGGCCGTGGCCAAGCGCAGTAGCGACGCCATGCCCCTGCCCGCCCTGCACCGTGTTGCGGATGATCAGCGCCAGACTCGGCCCCGGGCTGATGGCCCCCATCACGCAGATTGCGGCCAGTGCCAGCCAACTCGTCAGTTCCATGCTTTTCCTCTTTTGTGCTCGATATGATGACCTGCACTCAGGGTACGGGCTGAGCCATTATGCCAGTAGTGAAAGTTATGAATAGATTCCATAACCCATGGCTATAACGCCACACAACTGACCGGGGCTAACCGCCGAGATCGAGCAGCTTGCGACTCTCGCCAACGGTGCGTTGCAGATGATCCCGCAGGAAGGGGTAGGCCAGCTCGCGAAACCAGCGGTGGGCTGGATCCTGATGGTGGCGCTGATGCCACAGCAGATGATACTGCTGGTCGCGGGTCGCAAAGGGCAGATCGACAAAGGTGAGCTCATGGTCGCAGGAGAGCTGCCAGGCGATATGGGCCGGGGTGGTCATCAGGCAATCGGTGCGCAGCAACACCTCCACTGCCGCCTGAAAGAAGGGAACTCTGGCAAACCAGCGCCGACTCAGTCCCTGCGGCGCCAACACCTGCTCCACCGGGCTGTCCTTGTCGCCACCGCCACTCACCTGCAGGTGAGGCCAGGCGAGATAGTCATCGAGATTAAGCGTCTTGCCTGCCAGCGGGTGGTGACATCCCATCAGCACCGCCAGCCGATCTTCCCCCTGATGCAGACCACGGATCTGCTCCGGTACCTGCTCGGTGATGGTGGAGACCAGATCCAGCTCCGACTGCCACAGTTGCGGCAGCTGACGCTTGTCCCACAGGCTGTACTCCAGCGCCGCCAACGGCGCCTCTTTGGCGAGCGCGGCACAGATATCGGGCAGGATATGCTGGGCCACATAATCGGAGGAGGCGAGCCGAAATACCCGCTCGCAGCGGCTCGGGTCAAATCCGGGCGCCTCGTAGAGCCGCTCCAGCGCACCGAGAGAATCCGCCAGCTGGGCGGCCAACAGTTCGGCCCGTGGCGTCAGCAGCCAGCGTTGCCCCTCCCGCACCAGCAACTCGTCATCAAACTCGCTGCGCAACTGGGCAAGCTGCTTGCTGATGGAGGGCTGACTCAGGTGCAACAGCTCGGCGGCGCGGCTGATATTGCGGGTCTCCAGCAGCACCTTGAGGGTCGGCAACAAGTTGAGATTGGCTCTGAGCAAGGAGATACCCTCATCGGTGGTGAAACGCCTATCTTAGGGCAGAGGAGTCCCGCGTTTTAAGCAAAATTTCCAGCCATGTTCCGCGCGTTGCAGCCCTTTGCGACCAGATGGCACAGCTGAGCCCCCTGCACATAACCATGACCACAAGATGACAGTGGTTGTCTCGTACGGCATAATTGCACGATTTTCCGCCCGCGGGCGATCCACTTGAGAAGCGGTAACAAGATGAAATACGCCAATATCACCGGCTGGGGCAAATGCCTGCCTCCCTCCGTGCTGACCAACGACGACCTCAGCACCATCATGGATACATCAGACGAGTGGATCTATCCGCGCACCGGCATCAAGGCCCGCCGGATCTCCCATGTCAGCACCTCGGATCTCGCCACCCTGGCCGGTCGCCGCGCACTGGCTTGTGCTGGTCTGGAAGCGAGCGATCTCGATGGCATCATCCTGGCCACCGCCACCCCGGACAACCTGCTGCCAAGCGCCGCCTCTGCGGTGCAAAAGAAGCTGGGCGCCGTCAACGCCGCCGTGTTTGACCTCAACGCGGCCTGCACCGGTTTCGTCTACTCCCTCTCCGTCGCTACCTCGCTGGTGCAGACTGGCATGATGAAGAAGGTGCTGGTGATTGGCGCCGAGCGCCTCACCTACCTGCTGGACTGGGCACGCCGCGATACCGCCGTACTGTTTGGCGATGGTGCCGGTGCCGTGGTGATAGAGGCAAGCGAGCAGGAGTGTGGCCTGATCGCCAACAAGCTGGGCTGTGACAGCGAAGCGCGTGAGATCCTGCACGTACCAAACTTCGGTACCGATCGGGTGCGTTTTGCCGATATCGATGGCCTGTTCACCTTCAACTTCGAAGGGCCGGAGATCTTCAAACGTGCTGTGCGCGGCATGGGTGAGGCCACCAGCACTGTGCTGGCGCAGGCCGGTATTGCGCCGGAGCAGGTCGACCTGATCGTGCCGCACCAGGCCAATATCCGCATCATCGAGACCCTCGCCAAACGGATGAATGCGCCGATGGAGAAGGTGATGGTCAACATCGAAAACTACGGCAACACCTCCGCAGCCACCGTACCTATCGCCCTGTGCGAAGCGCTGGAGCAGGGGCGCGTCAAGCCGAATTCCTATCTGCTGACTGCCGCCTTCGGTGCCGGCCTGACCTGGGGCGCAGCCATCATCAAGTGGGGCGATCGTGTTACCCCTATCAACAAGTGCGAGGCCGAGCTGCCACCGTGCGACCAGAGCGCACTGGAACTGATTGCTCACGCCGTCGAAGGGTGTCAGAAGGCCCACGCCAACGAGGCCTGATCCTTATCAGGAGCCTGAATCCTCAGGCTCCTTTCTCCCACCCCGTTCTCCCTCCCCCTTCGCGATACTTTTCTAACCTGACCTCTTGAGGCTCCGGCAATGCCCACCACATCCTGAGCAAAGAGCCAACTTCGGCGTGATGAGTCTGAGCGCATAAAAAAGTCCGGCGCCCCAAAGGGCGCCGGACTTTTTACTGCAACCGGAGAACCCGGTTCAGGAGGACAGATTACTCTGCGGCAGGCGCTTCGGCAGCAACCGGAGCATCAGCAGCCGGGGCTGCATCAGTCGGAGCGTTCGCTTCCTTGATGGAGAGACGTACGCGGCCCTGACGGTCCACTTCCAGTACCTTCACCTTGACCACGTCACCGATGGTCAGATGGTCAGCCACGTTCTGCACGCGAGCGTCGGTGATCTGGGAGATGTGTACCAGACCATCTTTGCCCGGCAGAATGTTGACGAATGCACCAAAATCGGCCAGACGGACAACTTTACCTTCATAGATGCGGTTCACTTCGATCTCGGCGGTGATAGCCTCGATGCGACGGATCGCTTCCATGGCGGCTTCGTTGGCCACGGCGGAGATACGTACAGTACCGTCATCATCCAGCTCGATGTTGGTGCCGGTCTCTTCGGTCAGCGCACGGATCACGGAACCACCCTTACCGATCACGTCCTTGATCTTCTCAGGATTGATCTTGATGGTGTGGATACGCGGTGCGAAATCGGAGATCTGGGCACGGGGAGCCTGGATAGCTTCGTCCATCACTTTCAGGATGTGCAGACGAGCGCCACGAGCTTGCTTCAGCGCAATCTCCATGATCTCTTTGGTGATGCCTTCGATCTTGATGTCCATCTGCAGCGCGGTCACACCTTCGGTGGTACCGGCTACTTTGAAGTCCATGTCGCCCAGGTGATCTTCGTCACCCAAAATGTCGGACAGCACGACGAAACCTTCTTCTTCCTTCACCAGACCCATGGCGATACCGGCAACGGAGGCCTTGATCGGCACACCGGCATCCATCAGCGCCAGAGAGGAACCACAGACAGACGCCATGGAGGAGGAACCGTTGGATTCGGTAATTTCGGAGACCACGCGCACCACGTACGGGAACTCGGCGGCGCTCGGCATCACGGCAGCAACGCCGCGCTTGGCCAGACGGCCGTGACCGATTTCACGACGCTTCGGGCTACCCATCATGCCGGTCTCACCGACACAGTATGGCGGGAAGTTGTAGTGTAGCATGAAGCGATCGGCACGGTTGCCGGTCAGCTCGTCGATGTTCTGGGCGTCACGCTCGGTACCCAGGGTCGCAACGACCATAGCCTGGGTTTCACCACGAGTGAACAGGGCAGAACCGTGAGCACGGGGCAATACGCCGGTAGCGACAGACAGGGCACGGATCATTTCCGGATCGCGACCATCGATACGCGGCTCACCACGCACTACGCGGCCACGAACGATGCGGCTTTCCAGGCTGTGGAACTCTTCGCCGATCTTCTTGGCATCTTCTTCCACGCCGGAAGCGATAACTTGCTCAACCACACGACCCTTGATGGCCGCGATGGTTTCGTAACGAACAGCCTTCTCGGTGATGCGGTAGGCTTCACCCAGCTCGGCGCTCGCCAGCTCGGCAACCTTGGCTTTCAGCGCTTCGTTGACGACAGGCGGAGTCCAGTCCCACGGCTTGGTGCCGACGGCAGCGGCAAATTCGTTGATGGCGTTGATAACGGTCTGCATCTGCTCGTGACCGTATACCACGGCGCCCAGCATCACCTCTTCGGAGAGGATGGCCGCTTCGGACTCAACCATCAGTACGGCGTTGGCAGTACCGGCAACAACCAGATCCAGATCGCTCTGTGGCAGTTCGGTGGTGGTCGGGTTCAGCACATACTGACCGTTCATGTAACCCACGCGAGCAGCACCGATCGGGCCGCCAAACGGAATGCCGGAGATGGCCAGCGCAGCAGAGGCGCCGATCATGGCAACGATATCGGGGGAGACTGCCGGATTCACGGACATGACGGTGGCAACCACCTGAACCTCATTGAAGAAGCCTTCCGGGAACAACGGACGAATTGGACGGTCGATCAGACGGGAGATGAGGGTCTCGCCTTCGCTCGGACGGCCTTCACGACGGAAGAAACCACCCGGGATACGACCAGCAGCATAGGTACGCTCCTGGTAGTTGACGGTCAGCGGGAAGAAATCACGGCCGTGATCGGCCTCTTTCTTGCCTACGACGGTCACAAATACACAGGTATCGTCCATGCTGACCATAACGGCCGCAGTGGCTTGACGGGCCATCACACCGGTTTCCAGTGTGACGGTGTGTTGACCGTACTGGAATGACTTAACAATAGGATTCACGTGAATTTCCTTTTTACAATTTGGCTCTTTAAATTCGCGCACAAGTATACTTGATTCGATGCAAAAGGTAAGCGGCGACGCGAATTCTGTGAGGATGGCAACAAGCCGCTAAAGAGCAATAAAAAAGGGGAACCCGGAGGTTCCCCTTTTCGCGAAATCTGATGGTCGATTAACGACGCAGACCCAGCTTGGCGATCAGAGCAGCATAACGCTCGGAATCTTTACGCTTCAGGTAGTCCAGCAGCTTACGACGCTGGGAAACCATGCGCAGCAGACCGCGACGACCGTGGTGGTCCTTGGAGTGCTCTTTGAAGTGACCTTGCAGATGGTTGATCTGGGCAGTCAGCAGGGCAACTTGCACTTCGGGGGAACCGGTGTCGTTGGCGCCACGAGCGTGCTCGGCAACGATTTGAGCTTTGATCTCAGCATTTAGAGACATGGTATTACTCCAGTAGAGTGTTTAAAGGTTCACAGCCAATCTCTAATTCAGCCGTGAAATGAGGGCGGTATGATAATCGTCCCTGCCCATTTTCGCAACGAGAAAGAAGCGAGAGAGGGAAAGAGCACGCCGATACCGCCTGAGGATCACTCCTCGTCGTGATAACGTACCAGTCGCTTGGGGGCGACGCGGCCATCGTCATCAATCTCGCCAACCCCGATGAACTCGCGCTCCGGGCCGACCGTCATACGAACCTGACCGCTGTGCGGCGCACCCGCCACCTGCACGGCCTGGCCCTGATTCACATAGGCAGCCACAACAGCCAGCATGTTCACCTCGGGCAAGCTTGCCACGGCGGTGTCCATCGGCAGCAACAGCGGATCCAGCTGCTCGCGCGGCGGGATACTCTCGGCCTTGGCCTGCTCGAAGATGCACTCGAGTTGCTCCAGAGTCAGCATCCGTTCATACGGATAGCTGGCCACCTGGGTACGGCGCAACTGAGTCACGTGGGCACCACAGCCAAGCACTTCACCCAGATCATCCACCAGAGAGCGGATGTAGGTGCCTTTGCTGCAGTGCACTTCAAGGCGCACTTCATCACCTTCGAAGCTCAGCAGTTTGAGCTCGAATACGGTGATGGGACGGGCTTCACGCTCGATCTCGATGCCTTCGCGGGCATATTCGTAGAGCGGGCGGCCGTTGTGCTTGAGCGCGGAGTACATGGAGGGCACCTGCATGATGGGGCCGCGGAACTGGTCCAGCGCCTCGATCAGGGTACCGACAGCCACGTTCACCGGACGGGTGGAGACCACCTCACCATCAGAGTCGCTGGTGTTGGTGCGCTCGCCCAGTTTGGCGGTCACCTCATAGCGCTTGTCCGCTTCCAGCAGATACTGGGAGAACTTGGTGGCCTCACCGAGGCAAATCGGCAGCATGCCGGTCGCCAGCGGATCCAGCGCCCCGGTATGACCGGCCTTGGCAGCGTTGTAAATCCGCTTGACCTTCTGCAACACATCGTTGGAGGTCAGGCCGGTCGGCTTGTCCAGCAGCAGAATGCCGTGCACATCACGGCCCTTGAAACGACGTCTTCGGGTCATCTCAGGCTTTATCCTCAGTCGTGTCATCCGGTGCGGATTCAGCTTCTTCGTCACGGCCGGATTCGGCCATGCGGCGCTTGTCTTCACGCACAGTCTTGGTCACCAGGTTGGAGAGACGCATCCCCTCGACCAGGGTCTGGTCGTAGTAGAAACGCAGCTCGGGCACCACGCGCAGACGCATGGCACTGCCCAGCAGACTACGGATATATCCGGCTGCTTCGGTCAGACCCTGCAAGCCTTCCTTGATGCGCTCGGCATCATTTTCCAGCTGCAAGAAGGTGACGTAAATTTTGGCATAGTTGAGGTCACGGGACACTTCCACATCGGAAACGGTCACCATGCCGATGCGCGGGTCTTTCACCTCGCGCTGCAGGATCAGCGCGATTTCACGCTGGATCTGCTGTCCGACCCGACGGGTCCGGCTGAATTCTCTGGCCATATTCTATCCTGCGATAAAAGGGGGCCGCGGCCCCCTATTTTGTCTAACTCTCGGCTTACAGAGTCCGTTGGATTTCAACAGTCTCGTAAACTTCGATCTGGTCGCCTTCGCGCACGTCGTTGTAGTTCTTGACCGCGATACCACACTCGTAGCCGTTGCGAACTTCGTTGACGTCATCCTTGAAGCGGCGCAGGGATTCCAGCTCGCCTTCATAGATAACCACGTTGTCACGCAGAACGCGGATACGGTTGGAACGCTTGACCACACCTTCGGTAACCATACAGCCGGCAACGGCGCCGAACTTCGGAGACTTGAAGACGCTACGCACTTCAGCCAGACCGATGATTTCCTGACGATACTCTGGGGCCAGCTTGCCGCTCATGGCCTGCTTCACTTCGTCGATCAGGTCATAGATGACGGAGTAGTAACGCAGATCCAGGCTCTCGGATTCGATAACCTTGCGCGCAGACGCGTCGGCACGGACGTTGAAACCAACCAGGATGGCGCTGGAAGCGGCAGCCAGGGTCGCGTCGGTTTCGGTGATACCACCTACGCCGGAACCCACGATCTTCACCTTCACTTCGTCGGTGGAGAGTTTGACCAGCGCATCGCAGATCGCTTCCACAGAACCTTGTACGTCGGCCTTGATCACCACGTTCACTTCGGACACTTCGCCCTCGGTCATGTTAGCGAACATGTTTTCCAGCTTGGCCTTCTGCTGGCGAGCCAGCTTGACTTCGCGGAACTTGCCTTGACGGTAGAGCGCCACTTCACGGGCTTTCTTCTCGTCACGGACAACGGTGGCTTCGTCACCGGCAGAGGGAACGCCGGAGAGACCCAGGATTTCCACCGGCAGGGACGGACCCGCTTCCTTGATCTCGCGACCCAGTTCGTCACGCATGGCGCGAACACGGCCGTACTCGAGACCACACAGAACGATGTCGCCCTGACGCAGAGTACCCTCTTGTACCAGTACGGTAGCAACCGGACCACGACCTTTATCCAGGAAGGATTCGATCACGACGCCGTTGGCCATACCGTCAACCACCGCTTTCAGCTCCAGTACTTCAGCCTGGATCAGGATGGCTTCCAGCAGATCGTCGATACCCTGACCGGACTTGGCAGATACGTGCACGAACTGGCAGTCTCCACCCCAATCCTCGGACATGACGTTGTAACGAGCCAACTCGGTCTTGACGCGATCCGGATCCGCTTCCGGCTTGTCGATCTTGTTGACTGCCACAACCAGCGGCACACCGGCAGCCTTGGCGTGCTGGATAGCTTCGATGGTTTGCGGCATCACGCCGTCGTCAGCAGCAACGACCAGAACAACGATGTCGGTCGCCTTGGCACCACGAGCACGCATGGAGGTAAACGCCGCGTGACCCGGGGTATCCAGGAAGGTGATCATGCCACTGCCGGTCTGGACGTGGTAAGCACCGATATGCTGGGTAATACCACCGGCTTCGCCAGCAGCAACCTTGGCTTTACGAATGTAGTCGAGCAGCGAGGTCTTACCGTGGTCAACGTGACCCATGATGGTAACGACAGGTGCGCGCGGCTTGGCTTCGGAGGTCTCGTCACGATCGGACAGTACCGCCTCTTCCAGCTCATTCTCACGACGCAGCACAACCTTGTGACCCATCTCCTCGGCGACCAGCTGAGCGGTCTCCTGGTCGATCACCTGGTTGATAGTGGCCATGGCCCCCATCTTCATCATCGCCTTGATGACTTCAACGCCCTTGACGGCCATCTTGTTGGCCAGCTCGGCCACGGTGATGGTCTCACCGATGACAACGTCGCGGTTCACCACGGCAGCCGGCTTGTTGAAGCCATGCTTCATGGCGTTCGGGGTAGCGACCTTGCCACGTTTGCCTTTACGGGCACGCGGATCACGGGAGTTGCGATCATTGCGATCATCATCGCGACGACCCGCCTTTTTCGGGGCCTTGACAGCGGCAGCGGCAGTACGACGGCTGGTCTCTTCTTTGCGATCCAGCTCGTCTTCTGCAGCTTGCGCATGCTTGTTGGTTGTCAGGTGATAATCGCTGCTCTCTTTGGCACGAGCAGCTTCTTCTTCAGCCCAGCGGGCTGCGTTCTGTTCCGCCATGATGCGAGCCTCTTCGGCTTTCTTCGCGGCGA
This sequence comes from Aeromonas sp. 602200, assembly GCF_049173895.1. Lineage (NCBI taxonomy): Bacteria > Pseudomonadati > Pseudomonadota > Gammaproteobacteria > Aeromonadales > Aeromonadaceae > Aeromonas > Aeromonas sp. 602200. The sequence goes on along the minus strand of NZ_JAAKSL010000016.1, from coordinate 97,901 downwards.
GTTCTTCAGCTTTTTTCAAAGCTGTCTGTTCCTGTTGGCGCTTCAGTTCTTCTGCTTCGCGCTTGGCCATCTTTTCTGCCTCTTGCTGAGCTGTGCTACTGGCTGCTTTGGCGGGCTGTTGAGCCTGTCGAGCCTTTTGTTGTGCCTCGATCCGCGCCTTTTCCTCAGCTTCACGACGAGCCTGCTCAGCCTCACGGCGAGCCTTCTCTTCAGCTTCGAGGCGAGCCTTCTCTTCGGCTTCGCGACGAGCTTTTTCTTCTGCTTCCAAACGCGCTTTTTCCTCGGCTTCCGCCTGACGCTGTTCTTCTTCCAGCGCCGAGCGTCTTACATAGGTGCGAGATTTGCGAACTTCCACCTGCACTTCTTTGTTCTTGCCGCCGGTTCCCTGAACACTGATGGTGCTCTTGGTCTTGCGCTGCAAAGTCATGCGGGCAGGAGCGGCGACCTCGTCACCTCCATGCTGTTTCTTCAGGTGTGCCAGCAGAGTCTGCTTTTCAGACTCGCTGACCATGTCGTCGGCCTTGCTCTTGCTGATACCGGCATCGACAAACTGCTGGAGAAGACGATCAACCGGTGTGTCGATGTCAGTGGCAAGTTGTTTGACTGATACTTCTGCCATTCATTTTCCTCCGTTTGATCTTACTTAAGACTGCTCTTCTCCGAACCAACAGATATTGCGAGCAGCCATAATGAGCTCACCCGCCTTCTCGGCAGTCAGCCCTTCAATACCAGCAAGGTCATCGATACCTTGCTCAGCCAAATCTTCCAGGGTACCCACGCCGCGGCCCGCCAGAGCGTATGCCAGTTCACGACTCAGACCGTTCAGATTGAGCAGCTCTTCGGACGGCTCGACGCCATCAAAAGACTCCTCTTTGGCCAGCGCCTGGGTAGTCAGGGCATCTTTGGCACGCTTGCGCAGCTCTTCGACCATGTCTTCATCCAGACCGTCGATAGCCAGCAACTCGTTAACCGGCACGAAGGCGATCTCTTCCAGAGTCGAGAAGCCCTCTTCCATCAGCAGACCGGCAAAATCGTCATCGATATCCAGGGTGCTGGTGAACAGGTTCATGATGCGGTCGTTCTCGGCCTGGTGCTTGGCACGCATGTCCTCGACGGTCATCACGTTCAGCTCCCAACCGGTCAGCTGGGAGGCCAGACGCACGTTCTGACCATTGCGACCGATGGCCTGAGCCAGGTTGGCAGCTTCCACGGCGATATCCATGGTGTGGTTGTCTTCATCAACGATGATGGAGGCCACATCGGCAGGAGCCATGGCATTGATCACGTACTGGGCCGGGTTGTCATCGTACAGCACGATATCGGCGCGCTCACCGCTCAGCTCTGCGGAGACAGCTTGCACACGGGCACCACGCATACCGATACAGGCACCGATCGGGTCGATACGACGATCGTTGGTCTTCACCGCGATCTTGGCGCGGGAACCCGGATCACGGGCAGCGCCCATGATTTCGATCATCTCTTCACCGATCTCCGGTACTTCGATACGGAACAGCTCTTTCAGGAAGTCCGGGCTGGAACGGCTGACAAACAGCTGGGAACCACGGGCTTCCGGACGCACTGCATAGAGCAGGCCACGGACACGGTCGCCCGGGCGGAAGGTTTCACGCGGCAGCATGTCATCACGGAAGATCACGGCTTCAGCATTGCTGCCCAGATCCAGGATGACGTTGTCGCGGTTGCTCTTCTTGACCACACCACTGATGATGGTGCCTTCTTTATCTTTAAACTGATCAACTACTTGTGAACGCTCGGCTTCGCGCACTTTTTGCACGATAACCTGCTTGGCGGTCTGGGTAGTGATACGGTCGAAGGTGACAGAATCAATCTGGTCTTCAACATATTCACCGACCTGGATATCCGGCTGATCAATCTGAGCAGCTTCCAGGGTAATCTCGGCGTAAGGGTTCTCCATCGCGGCTTGATCTGCGATTACCAGCCAGCGACGATAGGTGTCGTAGTCACCAGTCTTGCGATCGATTTCGACCCGAACTTCAATCTCGCCTTCATATTTCTTCTTGGTCGCAGTCGCCAGCGCGGTTTCCAGAGCCTGGAAGATCTTCTCGCGGGGTACCGCTTTCTCGTTGGATACTGCGTCAACGACCAGCAAAATCTCTTTATTCATATCCGATAGCCTCGTTAACCAAAGTTCGGCACTATGTTCGCTTTTTGGATATTGGTGAAAGCCAACACGTCGTCCTTACCATCTACTGTCAGGGTGATCATGTCGCCTTGCACAGCTTTGATTACGCCTTTGAACTTGCGGCGGTTGTTTGTTGCCATCCGAAGCGTTACCGCCGCCTCTTGGCCAACGTATTTTTCGAAATGGGCAACCTTGAACAGGGGACGATCCAGGCCTGGGGAGGATACCTCGAGGTAGTACTCCTCGGTGATGGGATCTTCGACGTCCATGATGGCGCCAACCTGATGGCTGACCTCAGCACAGTTCTCGACAGTCACACCCTGCTCGCCGTCAATATAGACACGCAAGGTGGAGTGTTTACCCGCGCGGATAAACTCAATACCCCAAAGTTCAAAACCCAAGGCAACGACCGGAGCCTCGAGCAGATCGGTCAAACGTTGTTCCAACGTAGCCAAAGTCACCCTCCGAAAAACAAAAAAAGGGCATAAAGCCCAGATAGATATCGATTCAGAGTAAATTGCACATAACAAAAAGCCCCGATGTCAAATCGGGGCTTGGCGCTTTACCCTGATTGTCGCCTCGCAGCGACCGCCTTCCTGAGCGTAGGAAATGCGTGAAATTTGGTTGCGGGGGCCGGATTTGAACCGACGACCTTCGGGTTATGAGCCCGACGAGCTACCATGCTGCTCCACCCCGCGTCCGAAATCGTGCGAGATTATAGCCACTTCACTCTCTCGACACAAGACTGACTGGCTATAATACACTCGGTTTCCCGAGCTCACTGCTTAATTGGTGCCGTGGGCGGGACTCGAACCCGCACACCCTAGAGCACTACCCCCTCAAGATAGCGTGTCTACCAATTCCACCACCACGGCAAAACTCTTACTCGGGAACGTCAGTATCTTTCTTCACTGGCGCTTTGGTCTGCTCAACCTGTTGGGTTTGTTGCAGATTTTCCCATTCACTACCCTGCTTTACCTTGTTGCTGGACATAGATCCGAGCACCAGGCTGATAACGAAAAACAGAGTAGCCAAAATTGCTGTTGTTCGGGTCAGGAAACTGCCTGAACCACCGGAGCCGAATACTGTGTTCGATGCCCCTGCGCCGAAGGAGGCGCCCATATCAGCCCCTTTACCTTGCTGAATCATCACCAGACCAATCAGAGCCAGTGAAACCAGCAGATAAACGACTAAAAGAATCTCGTACATTTAACTTGCACCCTTTGCCGCTTCAACAATTCCTAAAAACGCATCGCTATCGAGGCTTGCTCCGCCAATCAGTCCGCCATCAATGTCGGGCTGTGCAAACAAATCTCTCGCGTTGCTCGGCGTTACGCTCCCACCATAGATGATTCTGACTTTCTCACCTATTACCGGAGTATCCTCCGCCAAGCGACCACGTATAAAGGAATGAACCTCTTGTGCCTGCTCGGGTGTGGCGCATTTACCTGTACCTACAGCCCAAATCGGCTCGTAGGCGATGATAGCATTATCGAAAGCCATCGCGCCATTTTTCTCTATGACGATATCCAGCTCTTCAGCGATCACCTCGAAGGCTCTTCTCGCCTGCCTCGCCGCACCTGATTCACCTAAACAGAGGATGGGAATCAAGCCTGCCGCTCTGGCTGCCGCAAACTTCTCTGCGACGATAAAACTGGTCTCACCAAAGAGACGCCTGCGCTCGGAGTGCCCTACCAATACGTAACGACACCCTGCCTCAACCAGCATCTGACACGAGATTTCTCCAGTGTAAGCGCCAGTCGTGTGCTGACTCACATTCTGAGCCCCCAACTTTATTACTTTCTGCTCATTGAGCAGTGAAGCGCTAAAATCGAGATGCACATGGGAAGGACAGAGAACCACATCTACTTTTCCGTCAACGCCGTTTAGGCACTGACTCGTAAACTGCTCTAACTGCGACCTACTACCGTGCAACTTCCAGTTGGCTGCTACAAACGGCTTGCGATGTCCCATCGGCAACTCCCTTGCGAAAGCGGGGCTGATAATATCCAGAGGATGCTCAGCTGACAAGTGCTATTTTTAAATTTTTGAATCGTTTGAACAAGATACAACCAGGGCGGCTAAAAAGCCGCCCTGGTTGTTCATTAAAACGCCGATTCAACCTGCTTGGCGATGCGCTGAGCCATGTCACGCACCTGCTGTTCATGCTCCCCTTCGACCATGACCCGGATCAGTGGTTCGGTACCGGATTTACGCAACAGTACGCGACCACGGCCAGCCAGCTCCTGTTCCACCTTGGCAACCTCAGCCATGACAGCATCCGCGGCCAGCGGATCCTTGCCTTCGGCAAAGCGAACATTCACCAGAACCTGCGGGAACTTGCTCATGCCGGAGCGCAGCTTGGCCAGCGGCATCTCGGCACTGCGCATAGCGGTAAGCACCTGCAAGGCGGCTACGATGCCATCACCCGTAGTGGTTTGATCCAGACAGATGATGTGGCCGGAGTTCTCGCCACCGATGCGCCAGCCCTTCTCTTCCATCATCTCCAGCACATAGCGGTCACCCACCTTGGCACGGGCAAACGGAATACCCAGGGTTTGCAGCGCCAGCTCCAGACCCATGTTGGCCATTAGGGTGCCGACGACACCGCCTTTGAGGCGACCATTGCGCAGGGCATCGCGCGCGATGATATAGAGCACTTCATCACCGTCGATGAGATAGCCGGTATGGTCAACCATGATCAGACGATCACCATCACCATCAAAGGCAACCCCCAGATCGGCCTTGCACTCCAGCACCTTGGCAACCAGAGCGTCAGGTGCAGTCGAACCGACACCATCGTTGATATTGAGGCCATCCGGAGCACAGCCCATGGTGATCACTTCGGCGCCCAGCTCGCGGAAAACCGACGGCGCAATGTGGTAAGTGGCGCCATGGCCACAGTCGACCACCATTTTCACCCCATCCAGATTCATGTGGGAGGGGAAGGTGCTCTTGCAGAATTCGATATAGCGACCGGCGGCATCATCAATGCGGACCGCTTTGCCAAGTTCGGCAGACTCGACACACTTGAGCTCGTGATCCAGCTCGGCTTCGATAGCCAGCTCGACATCATCGGGCAGCTTGGTGCCATCGGCGGAGAAGAACTTGATGCCGTTGTCGTAGAAGGGGTTGTGGGAAGCGCTGATGACGATGCCAGCTTCGGCACGGAAAGTGCGAGTCAGGTAGGCAACCGCCGGCGTGGGCATGGGCCCCATCAGAATGGCCTTGAGGCCTGCCGCAGAGAGCCCCGCTTCCAGCGCGGATTCCAGCATGTAACCGGAGATGCGGGTATCTTTGCCAATCAGCACCTTTTTGGTGCCCTTCTTGGAGAGCACCTTGCCGGCAGCCCAACCCAATTTCATCACAAAATCAGGGGTGATCGGGTATTCGCCAACCTTGCCGCGCACACCATCGGTACCGAAATACTTTCTTGCCATTGTCTGTTCTCTTTATTATTTGGAAATAAAATCTTGTCCCGTCATTGCCAGCCAACCGACGCGCAATGCGTCCATGGTCTCCCGTACATCGTGAACCCTGATGATTCGGGCTCCATGCTGCATGCCGATAAGGGCGCATGCCAGACTGCCCGCCAGACGCTCATCCACCGGACGGCCCAGCAGGTTGCCTATCATAGACTTTCGCGACATCCCCACCAATAGCGGCAAGCCATATTCAAGCAGTTCCTTTTGAGCCGCCAACAGCTGATAGTTGTGTGCAAGGGTCTTGCCAAAGCCATATCCAGGATCCAGCAACAGCTCTTCACGACGGATCCCGACCGCCAGACAAGCCGCAATACGCTCATCAAAGAAGGCGCGAACCTCCCCGATCAGGTCCTCATAGTGCGGCTCGACCTGCATGGTTCTCGGCTGCCCCTGCATATGCATCAGACAGACCGGAACCCGAGCTTCGGCCGCGGCTTGCAGTGCTCCAGGTTCTTGCAGTGCCCGCACATCGTTGATCAGATGGGCACCCACCTTGCAACCCTCCCGCATCACAGCCGCTTTGGAGGTATCGAGGGAGATCATCACATCCAGCTCACGGGCCATCTGCTCCACGACAGGAATGACCCTGTCCAGCTCCTCCTGCTCGCTCACATCGGGCGCACCAGGGCGGGTTGACTCGCCACCGATGTCGATGAGGGTCGCACCGTCAGAGACCATCTGGCGCGCATGGGCCATTGCCCGTTCAAACTGGTTGAAATTACCGCCATCGGAGAAGGAGTCGGGCGTCACATTGAGGATCCCCATCACATGGGGACGATCGAGGGAGAGGCTGAGCCCCTTGCTGGTTAACTGCATTTTCATGTCCATCTGATAAAGAAAAACCCCGGGCAAGCCCGGGGTTTGGAGAGTCACGATTATTTGGCCGGCGCGTCGTTGGCTTTGTCGATAGTGACATCCGCCACCGGTGCAGCCTCATCGGCCGGCTTGGCCTCGGCAGCCACGGTGGAACCGCCTTGCGGGGTATCACCGTGCTCGTCATGCCAGTTGCTCGGAGCACGAACCTCGCGACGCGCCATCAGATCATCGATCTGTTTGGCGTCGATGGTTTCATACTTCATCAACGCATCTTTCATGCTGTGCAGTACATCCATGTTATCCAGCAGGATCTGCTTGGCGCGGTCGTAGTTGCGATCAATGACCTGCTTCACCTCGGCATCGATGATGCGCGCAGTGTCGTCGGACATGTGCTTGGCCTTGGCCATGCTGCGGCCGAGGAACACTTCACCATCTTCTTCCGCATAAAGCATCGGGCCGAGACGCTCGGACATACCCCACTGGGTCACCATCTTGCGTGCGATATCGGTAGCTCGCTCGATGTCGTTGGACGCGCCGGTCGAGACCTTCTCGGCACCGTAGATCAACTCTTCCGCCAGACGACCGCCATACAGGCTGGAGATCATCGACTCCAGATGCTGCTTGGAGTGGCTCCAGCGATCCTGCTCAGGCAGGTACATGGTCACACCCAGCGCACGGCCACGCGGAATAATGGAGACCTTGTAAACGGGATCATGATCCGGAACCACGCGACCAATAATGGCGTGACCGGCTTCATGATACGCAGTCATCTCTTTTTCAGACTCTTTCATCACCATGGAGCGACGTTCCGCCCCCATCATGATCTTGTCCTTGGCCTTTTCGAACTCAGCCATGGAGACCACTCGGCGGCTTTCGCGAGCAGAGAAGAGGGCAGCTTCGTTGACCAGGTTGGCCAAATCCGCACCGGAGAAACCGGGTGTACCACGGGCAATCAGCGCCGGATTGACGTCATCCGCCAACGGAACTTTGCGCATGTGCACTTTCAGGATCTGCTCGCGACCACGGACATCCGGCAGACCGACCACAACCTGACGGTCGAAACGGCCCGGACGCAGTAGTGCCGGATCCAGTACATCAGGACGGTTGGTGGCAGCGATGACGATGATCCCTTCATTGCCTTCAAAGCCATCCATCTCGACCAGCATCTGGTTAAGGGTCTGCTCACGCTCATCGTGACCACCGCCCAGACCGGCGCCACGCTGGCGACCGACCGCATCAATTTCATCGATGAAGATGATGCAGGGGGAGGATTTCTTGGCCTGCTCGAACATGTCACGTACCCGGGAGGCACCGACACCCACGAACATCTCCACGAAATCAGAACCTGAGATGGTGAAGAAGGGCACCTTGGCCTCACCCGCAATGGCCTTGGCCAGCAGGGTTTTACCGGTACCGGGAGGACCTACCAGCAGTACGCCAGTCGGGATCTTGCCACCCAGTTTCTGGAATTTGCTCGGGTCGCGCAGATAGTCGACCAGCTCCTTCACCTCTTCCTTGGCTTCATCGCAACCAGCTACATCGGCAAAGGTAGTCTTGATCTGATCTTCACTCATCAGGCGAGCCTTGCTCTTGCCAAACGACATGGCGCCTTTGCCACCGCCGCCCTGCATCTGACGCATGAAGAAGACCCAGACACCGATCAGCAGCAACATCGGGAACCAGGAGATGAAGATAGAGGTCAGCAAAGACGGCTCTTCCGGCTTCTCGCCCATCACCTTGACGTTGTGATTGAGCATATCGTTGAGCAGCTGGGGATCCGGCGCCGGGATGATGGTGGTGAATCGTTCACCAGTACGCTTGACGCCATTAATGACCTTACCGTCCATCCGCACTTCACGGATCTGATCTTGGGTCACCTCTTTAACGAAGCTGGAATAGTCCAGCTGGCGACTGGTGGTATCGCTGGGGCTGAAGCTATTGAACACCGACATCAATACGACGGCGATGACCAGCCACAGGATTAAGTTTTTCGCCATGTCACTCAAATCAGTAACCTCGCAGACTGACAGTTAACGATGAAGGTTAGGGTACTACAGTTTAAAACCGGTAGCCACAATGTAGACTTCCCGTGATCTGGCGCGGGATGAGTCTGGTTTACGAATTTTAACGGCGGAGAAAAGTTTCCGAATTTCATTCAGATAGGCATCAAAGCCCTCCCCCTGAAACACCTTCACCACAAAACTGCCGTCACTGCGCAATACCTGATGACACATGTCCAGAGCCAACTCGACCAGATACATGGCACGAGCCTGATCCACCTGCTGGGTGCCGCTCATGTTGGGGGCCATGTCGGACATCACGACATCGACCTTGTCGGGTCCGACTCGCTCCAGCAAGGCACCGAGTACAGTTTCCTCCCGAAAGTCCCCCTGCAGGAAATCGACACCGGCAATGGGATCCATAGGCAGAATATCGCAGGCGATGACCCGACCCGATTCGCCAACCTGCTCGACCGCGAATTGGGACCAGCCGCCGGGGGCAGCCCCCAAATCCACTACCGTCATGCCATTTTTCAACAGGCGGTCTTTGCCCTGGATCTCGTCGATCTTGAAAACAGCACGGGAACGCAGCCCCAATTTCTGGGCTTTTTTGACGTATTGATCGTCGAAATGTTCTTTTAACCAGCGGGTGGAGCTGGCGGAACGTTTTTTCTGGGTCATGATAATCGGCTTTAAAAAACCACAAGGGTTATTAGTATTAAGGGCTAAGTGGGGGTAGAATACGCCCCTTTCAACCCTGACTTATGAAGAAATTGCGATGATTCTCAACAATAAACAGAAACAGTACCTCAAGGGCCTTGCCCACAGCCTCAAGCCTGTCGTCCTGCTGGGTCAGCACGGTCTGACCGAAGGTGTACTGGCGGAGATCGATCTGGCGCTGAACCATCACGAGCTGATCAAGGTTAAGGTTGCCTCTGAAGATCGCGAGATGAAACAACTGGTTATGGATGCCATCGTCCGTGAAACAGGCTCTGTAAAAGTACAGAGCATGGGTCATGTGCTGACCATCTATCGTCAGGCCAACGAACCCAAAATCCAGCTGCCTCGCAAGTAAAAGGAAAGAGCATTGCTCTTTCCTTATTTCACTTCTTCCCGAGTCGCTTGCCACAGTAGTCGCCAAGCCCTTAACCTGCGATGAATAGTTTCGGACACGCGCCATGGCTCACCATCCTATTCTGACCGACGATGAACTGACCATGTTGCGGGAGCTGGGATGCTCGGAGGCGACCCACCTTCTGAGCGGACATCTCGACAACCCCATGCTTGGCTTGCTGCAAAAAGCCGAACAGCTGGTATTGGAAGCCCGCTATGCAGGCCATCAGTTGCGATTCCCCCTCACCTTTATCCAGAGAGAAGATGGCTTTGTCGAGCCTCGGCTCGCTGCGCCAGTGATCCGGGAGCTGGGGTTTGCCCAGCCAAGAGCTTGGAGACTTGCCCAGAAAGCGACACTGCAAACAGCTCATGGAGTACTCCAAGTGCTGAGCCTTTCGCTCAATGGCCTCATCGTGGAAGATCTGCCCACAGATATGATGGCGGATACTACCTTGCAGGGAACTCTGCAGATCGCCACAGAGGCGCCATTTCCCTTGCAGGCCAGGCTGGTGAGACGGGTCAAATCTAATGCAGACCATGCAACCTGGGCACTCAGTTTCCAGATGAGCGAGGCAAACATAGAGCGACTTCGTCACTGGCTGTTTCAGCGCCATCAGGACACCTTCAACGACGCTTACCAACCAGCCTGAAGCGCAACAAACAGGGGAGCAAGTGCTCCCCCGTCTCATCCCGCATTAACTACATCAGATGTAGGCAACGTCCAGGATTTCGTACTCCACATCACCTGCGGGCGTCTTGACGAGCGCCACATCGTCCACTTCCTTGCCAATCAGAGCGCGGGCAATCGGAGAGTTGACAGAGATAAGGTTCTGCTTGATGTCAGCCTCATCGTCACCCACGATGCGGTAAACCACCTCTTCCTCTGTCTCGCTCTTGAGCAGAGTCACTGTCGCGCCAAAAATAACGCGGCCGTTGTTGGTCATCTTGGTGACATCGATCACCTGCGCATTGGAGAGCTTGGCTTCAATTTCCTGAATGCGGCCTTCACAGAACCCCTGCTGCTCACGGGCGGCATGGTATTCGGCATTCTCTTTCAGATCACCGTGCTCACGGGCTTCAGCAATCGCTTCGATAATCTGGGGACGAAGCTCGGTCTTGAGATATTCGAGCTCTTCGCGCAGCTTCTCAGCGCCGCGAACAGTCATCGGAGTATGATTCATAGTCGAAACCTGGGTTGCTTGAAAATAGAAGCTGCGGCTATCTGTCAGGACGCCGCAGCACTCGGTTCGGATGGCGCATCTTAATATGAAGCCAACACAAAATCCATGTCGGCCCCCTGATGCAGATCCCGCTTTATCTGTTGCTCCAAGAAATATTACTTTCCTTCCGGTACCGAAATAGGAGAGGAAATGGTCGGTTTGCCCTGCATGATAGCGATCTCTACCCGTCGGTTCATCCGGCGATTCTCGGGAGTATTGTTGGGCACCAATGGTTGGGAATCGGCCATCCCCTGCACGATCAAGCGTCCCTGATCAAATCCTGGGACCTTGATCATCTGGTGTGCCACAGCCACTGCTCGCTGGGACGAAAGCTCCCAGTTGGACTGAAACAGCTCGTCCTCGGTCGCCACGTTGTCGGTGTGACCGGATATGGTGATTTCACCCGGTACATCCTTGAGCAGGGTCGCGACCTTGCGAATAACCGGCCAGAACTGGGGTTGCAGAAACGCCGAGCCAGCCGGGAAGGAGGCTTTTTCCCTGATCCGGATAATAATCTGCTGTCCCAACGCCTCGATTTCGATGGCACCATCCTGGATCTGATCTTTCATCTGCTCGGCCAGCGCCTTTGCCAGGGTATTGGACTGCTGCTGCGCCTTCTGAGCATCCTGAGCTGTGTCCCCCCCCGTCTGCTTGCCATCACTCTTGTCCTGACCACCTGCCTGCTCGGCCTCACCGGGCAAAAAATCCAGCTCGGTCTGGGTCATGTCCATGGTCTGCTGCATCACGGTATCAATCGGGGTTGGCTCTGGGCGGCCAGGACGGAACTCCTGGGCAATGACAGAAGTTCCCTTCGGAATATCTTTCACCTCAAGGATATTCTGGACCCCGAATGCCTTCTCCATGGACCCCGCAATCTGCTTGAACTTCTGCACATCCATCTCGGCAAAGGAGAGCAACAACACGAAAAAGCACATCAGCAGCGACATGAGGTCGGCGAAGGTCCCCATATAACCGGGCAGGCCGGGAGGCGGGCATTTGCAATCAGACATAGGGCTCCCTACTCACTGCCGTTGTTGCGTTTGGACTGGTTCAGATAGTTCTGCAGCATGGACTGGATCACCCGCGGGTTTTGGCCATCCTGGATCCCCATGATGGCATCGAGGATCAGCGAACGGCTAAGGCGCTCTTCGCCGCTTCGCAGTTCCAGCTTGTCGGCTATCGGGATGGCCAGCATGTTGGCTTCGATCGCACCATACAGAGTGGTCAAGAGGGCTACAGCCATGGCAGGACCGATAGATTTGGGATCGCTCATATTGGCCAACATGGCCACCAGACCCACCAGCGTACCGATCATCCCCATCGCCGGGCCAAGATCCCCAAGGGTACGGAACACCTTGATCGCAATGACGTGACGTTCGGCAGTCAACTCGATATCCTTTTCCATCACTGCGCGCACTACATCGGCATCATGGCCATCCACCAGCATATCGATCCCTTTTTTCATGAAGGGATTGGGAATCTCGGCCGCTTCAAGCGCCAGAAATCCGCCTTTACGGGCGGCATCGGCAAGCTCAACGGCTTTAACTATGAGGTCTTCCAGCTTGTCGCCCTTGTACATAAAAGCTTTACCAGCGACCTTAAACGCCATCAGAAACTGGCCTAGGTTGAACTTCATCATGGCGATGAAGATGGAGCCCAATACGGTGATGTAGACCGATGGCATGTCGACGTACATGCTCATGGGGCCCCCCAGCAGCATGCCGTACACCACCACCCCGAAACCCAGCACTATCCCTATCAGACTGCCTAGATCCACGTCCCTACTCCTGTCACCGGTTCTTATGCCCAATTATAGTTTGTTGAATTTTCTGCTATTGCGACCCAAGCGGCAAGCATGCATCCACTGAGAATCATGGTTCATTATCGGCCAGTTTATCGAGAGTTTGAGGAGGCAGCGTTTTTCAGCCTCCCCCCGGTGGGCGGTCGATGTTAATATAAGCCGTTTTTTCAATTCCCGAGGATGGACATGGCCAGTAAAAAAATCGACCGTCTGAGTTTTGACGCCACTCTCGAAGAGCTGGAAACCATCGTTCATCAGCTGGAGCAAGGTTCCCTACCGCTGGAGGAGGCCCTCAAACAGTTCGAGCAGGGAATCCATCTGGTGCGGGCCGGTCAGCAGAAGCTGGAACTGGCCGAACAGAAGATCCAGATCCTGCTCAGTCAAGCCGATGGCAGTGATCAGCTGCCCCCCTTCCAGCCAGAACAAGGAGACGAGTGAGTGGCACTGGTCCATTTTTCCCGTCAGCATCGCCAGCGTATTGATGACTGCCTGTTGGCAAAACTTGAAGCTTTGCCACCCATGGCGCCTCGTCTGCGTGATGCCATGAAATATGGCCTGCTGCTGGGCGGCAAGCGGGTTCGCCCGTTTCTGGTCTACGCGGTCGGCGAAATGCTGGGCGTAAAGAGCGACCTGCTGGACGGCCCTGCGGCTGCCGTGGAGTGCATCCATGCCTACTCCCTGCTGCACGATGACCTGCCAGCCATGGATGACGACGATCTGCGTCGCGGCCAACCAACCGTCCACAAGGCGTTTGATGAGGGCACCGCCATTCTGGCCGGTGATGCGCTGCAGACCCTGGCGTTCTCCATTCTGGCCGATCACCCCATGCCCGACTCCTTGATGGCCAACCGGGTGCGGATGCTGAGTACCCTCGCCCGCGCCTCCGGCTATCTGGGTATGTGTGGCGGTCAAGCGCTGGACCTGCAGGCTGAAGGGCGCCAGATCACGCTTGCCGAACTGGAGCAGGTACACCGCCACAAGACCGGTGCGCTGATTGAGTGCGCCGTGGCGCTCGGCGCCCTGTGCAAAGCCGATGTCGATGACGCAACCCTGATTGCCCTGCAAACCTATGCCGCCGCGATTGGCCTCGCCTTTCAGGTGCAGGATGACATCCTCGACATCACAGGTGATACCGCCACCCTGGGCAAGCCGCAAGGTTCTGACCTGGCGCTGGAGAAAAGTACCTATCCGGCCCTGCTCGGACTCGAAAATGCCCGTGAGCTGGCTCGCGAACTGCATGGGAAAGCCTTAACAGCCCTGCAATCCTTGCCCTACAATACCGACATTCTGGAAGCGTTTGCCGATTACATCATCGAGCGAACCCACTAAACGCTGGATAACAGTAACAATATGAGCGTTGATATTAGCAATTTCCCCAACCTGGCCCTCGCGGACACTCCGGTCGAGCTGCGTTCCTTGCCCAAAGATCGGCTGCCGGTGCTGTGCAACGAGCTGCGCGAATATCTGCTGCGCTCTGTCAGCCGCTCCAGCGGACACTTTGCCTCCGGTCTCGGCACGGTCGAACTGACCGTCGCCCTGCACTACGTCTACAACACCCCGTTCGATCGGCTGATCTGGGATGTGGGCCATCAGGCCTATCCCCACAAGATCCTGACCGGGCGCCGTGATCAGATCCACACCATCCGGCAGAAGGATGGTCTGCACCCCTTCCCCTGGCGTGGCGAGAGTGAATACGACGTGCTCTCCGTCGGCCACTCCAGCACTTCCATTGGTGCGGCGCTCGGTATGGCGGTCGCCGCCGAGAGTGAAGGGCTGGGTCGCAAGGTCGTTGCAGTGATCGGTGATGGTGCCATTACCGCAGGGATGGCCTTTGAAGCGCTCAACCACGCCGGCGATGTTCACAAGGACATGTTGGTGATCCTCAACGACAACGAGATGTCCATCTCCGAGAATGTCGGGGCGCTCAACAACCATCTGGCCCGGGTCATGTCCGGCAAGCTCTACACCACCATCCGCGAAGGTGGCAAGAAGGTGCTGGCAGGCCTGCCACCGGTCAAGGAGCTGGCCAAGCGGGCCGAAGAGCACCTCAAGGGGATGGTGGTGCCCGGCACCCTGTTCGAGGAGTTCGGCTTCAACTATATCGGCCCCATCGACGGTCACGATATAGAAGCGCTGGTCGAGACCCTGCGCAACATGCGCAATCTCAAGGGCCCTCAGCTGCTGCACGTCAAGACCAAGAAGGGCAAGGGTTACGAGCCGGCGGAGAAAGACCCCATCGGTTATCACGCTGTGCCCAAGTTCAATCCGGACGAGTGTTCCCTGCCGAAAGCGAGCGCCGCCAAACCAACCTTCTCCGCCATCTTTGGCCAATGGCTGTGCGACATGGCCGCCAAAGACGAGAAGCTGGTCGGCATCACCCCTGCCATGCGAGAAGGCTCCGGGCTGGTGAAATTCAGCCAGCAGTATCCGGATCGCTACTTCGATGTGGCCATTGCCGAGCAACATGCAGTCACGTTCGCTGCCGGTCTTGCCATCGCCGACAAGAAGCCAGTGGTGGCCATCTATTCGAGCTTTCTGCAGCGCGCCTACGATCAGGTGATCCACGACGTGGCGCTGCAAGATCTGCCGGTGCTATTCGCCATCGACCGGGCCGGTCTGGTGGGCGCCGACGGCCCGACCCATCAGGGAGCGTTCGACATCAGCTTCCTGCGCACCGTGCCCAACATGGTGGTGATGACGCCATCTGACGAGAACGAGTGCCGCCAGATGCTCTATACCGGCTATCTTCAGCAAGGCCCTGTCGCCGTGCGTTACCCCCGCGGCAGCAGTCTGAGCGATTCCCCCATCTCGTCAGAGATGCAGGCACTGGAGCTCGGCAAGGGACGTATCCTGCGAGAGGGCAAGGGTACCGCTATTCTGGCCTTTGGCACCCTGCTGCACCACGCGAAAACGGCCGCCGAAGCGCTGGATGCCACCCTGGTGGACATGCGCTTTGTCAAACCGATGGATGAGGCGCTGGTGCTGTCGCTGGCGGCCAGCCACGATCACTTCGTCACCATCGAAGACAACGCTATCATGGGCGGCGCCGGTTCGGCGGTGAACGAGCTGCTGATGCGCAATAAACAGTGCAAGCCGGTACTCAACCTCGGCTTGCCGGATCGCTTCGTGGAACAGGGTACCCAGCAGGAGGTCTATGCCCTGCTTGGTCTGGACGATGCAGGCATCCAGCGCAGTATCGAAAGCTGGCTGAAAGCCTGATAACGCTTAAAGCTATCAAGCAAAAGAAGGGCGCCTCACTGGCGCCCTTCTTGTTCTTCATAATCTAGAACCTGTTCAAGAACTGTTGCGAGAAGTCCGTCAACAAGGTAAAGAGCAGCGCAGGAACCGGAGTATATGTGAATACATGAGGATTCCGAGCAGCACATGAGCCTTGATCACGGCCTCGCAGTAAGTTCTTGCGCAGGTTATCAACCTTTGTAGATCTTGGGGTTAAACACATCCCGCAGCCAGTCGCCCAGCAGGTTGATGACCAGCACCAGCACCACCAGACAGATTCCCGGGAAGGCGGTGATCCACCAGGAGCCGGAGAAGATGTAGTTGAAGCCGACGCTGATAAGCGAACCGAGCGAGGGCTGATCAACCGGCATTCCCAGACCGAGGAAGGAGAGTGCCGCCTCGCTCATGATGGCGTTGGCCACCTGCACGGTGGAGATCACCAGAATGGGCGACAAACAGTTGGGCAGAATGTGGCGGAACATGATGCGCGGGGCGCGGAATCCCATCACCTTGGCTGCTTCCACATACTCCTTCTTCTTCTCCGCCAGCACAGAGGCGCGCACGGTACGGGCATACTGCGGCCACTCGGCGATACCGATGATCACCACCAGCATCATGATGGCGAACTTCGAGTAGAACTCGGAGCCAAAGGTTGCCTGAAAGATGGCGGAGATGATGATCGCCACCATCATGGTGGAGAACGACAACTGCACATCGGCAAAGCGCATCAGCAGGTTGTCGATGCGGCCACCGAAGTAACCAGCAATCAGACCGATGACGATACCAAGCACCAGCTGCAGCGCCACCGCAAACAGGCCGATGGTGAGGGAGATACGGGCGCCATAGAGAATGGTGCTCCAGATATCCCGCCCCTGGTTGTCGGTGCCGAGCCAGAAGCGCTCCTCACCGCCTTCGAGCCAAGAGGGGGGCAACTCGGCATCCATCAGATCAAAACTGGTCTGGTCATAGACGTTGTGCGGGGCGAGCCAGGGCGCCAGCAGCGCCGCCAGCACGAACACCACAAACACCGCAAAGCTGAACATGGCTACCTTGTCCCGCAGGAAGTAGTAGACGATGTCAGAGTTCTTGAATCGTGCCCAACGGCTTGGGCTTGCAGTTACAGCATTAGTCATGCGCTTACCCCTTGGCAGTCAGGTTAACGGTCGGGTTGATCAACCCGTAGAGCAGGTCGACCAGGGTATTGGTCACCACGAAGATCAGTCCCACAAAGATGACGTAGGCGGTGATCAGCGGCGTATCGACCCGGTGGATCGCCTCAAGGAACAGGAAGCCGGTGCCCGGCCACTGGAACACGCTCTCGGTCAGAATGGTGTAGGCCACCATGGTGCCGATCTGCACCCCGCCGACGGTAATGACAGGCAGCATGGTGTTTTTGAGAGCGTGCTGATAGTAGACCTTGTTGTTATCCAGACCTTTGGCGCGGGCGAACTTGACGTACTCGGAGGAGAGCTGCTCCAGCATCTCGGAGCGCACCAGCCGGATAAACAGCGGCAGCATGATGGAGGAGAGGGACACAGCAGGCAGGATCAGGTGCTTGATGCCATCCCAGGTGAAGAAACCCGACTCCCAACCCAGCAGGTTGCGGGTTTCGCCGCGGCCATAGGCCGGCAGCCAGCCCAGCTGGATGGAGAATAGGTACATCAGCATGATGGCGGTCAGGAACACCGGGATCGAAATGCCGATACTGCTCCCCGCCATGATGATCTTGGTGGGAATGCTGCGCGGGCGGATCGCCGAATAGACACCGAGTGGAATGGAGACCACCACGATGATGAGCGCGGCGGCAAACACCAGCTCAAGGGTAGCCACCAGCTTGTCGAGGATCACCTCGAGAGCGGGTCGCTTGAAGAAATAGGAGGTGCCCAAATCCCCATGCACCGCATTTTTCAAAAAGCGGCTGTATTTGATGAGGAAGGGATCGTTAAGGCCCATCTTCTCGCGCAACTCGTGACGCTGGGCTTCGGAGACGGATTGTCCCACCAGCTCGCGCAACGGGTCACCCAGGTTGTCCTGGATGGAGAAGGCGACCAGGCTGATGACGAACATCACTATCACGGCCTGATAGAACCGTTTCAGCAGGAATGTAAACATGCTTGTCCTTCTACGTGGCCTGTGTCGTGGCACAGGCTTCTGTTAGTGGGCGGAGTGGCCAGCTGACCACCCCGCCCCGTCCTTCCTTGCGACGTTCTCTTACTTGCTGACCACCAGGTCACCCAGGTAAGGGAAGTTCATCACGTTGACCACCGGCTTGATATCGACGTTCTTCTTGGCGCCATAGGCCAGATCTTCCCAGTGCAACGGCACATAGGCAGCATCTTCGATCACCATGGCCTCGACCTTCTTCAGCATCTCGGCACGCTTGGCCGGATCGGTCTCGGCGTTGGCATCCATCACCAGCTTGTCAGCTTCGGCGTTGGCATAACCGGCGCAGTTGTACTGGCCCATACCGGTCTTGGCATCCTTGGTGAAGGTCAGGAACTCGAAGAAGTTCGCAGTATCTTCGGTGTCGGAGTGCCAACCGATCATCTGCATGTCCGCGGCACACTTGTCAAACTCGGGCCAGTACTGGGCTACCGGCATGGTCTTCAGATCCACCTTGATGTTGATCTTGGCCAGCATGGCAGAGACCGCCTGGGCAATCTTGACGTCGTTGACGTAGCGGGCCGCGGGGGCAATGAAGGTCATCTTGAAGCCTTTCTCGTAACCGGCCTCTTTCATCAGCTCCTTGGCCTTGGCCAGATCATATTGGGGCACCAGCGCCTCGTTGTGACCGGCATAGCCTTTCGGGCTCAACTGGCCAGCAGGGGTACCGAAGCCCTTGTTGATCTTCTCGACGATACCCACCTGGTTGATGGCGTAGTTGATCGCCTGACGCACGCGCTTGTCTTTCAGCGCCGGATTGGTGTTCTGGTTCAGCTCAATGATGATGGCACGGGTACCGGACAGGGTAACCAGCTGGGAGTCCTTGCCATTCTTCACGCGCTCCAGATCGTTCGGCGCAACCGGATAGATCATGTCCACGTCGCCACCCAGCAGGGCTGCAACACGGGTCGCATCTTCCTTGATCGGCACCACGGTCAGGTTCTCGACGTTACCCTTGGAGGCCTTGTCCCAGTAGTTGGCGTTGCGGGCATAATCGAGCTTCACACCCTGCTCGCGGAACTTGACGGTGAACGGGCCAGTACCGGAGACGTGGGTAGAGGCAAAGGAGTCGCCATTCTTGACGATCTCGGCCTTGTCTTTGCCCGCTTCGGTCTTGCCGGTGTAGAACTTGGAGTCCATCGGGAAGATGTAGGTGACGGTCTGCAGCACCAGCGGGAAGGGCTTGGCGGTAATCAGATCGACGGTGTAGTCATCGACCTTCTTCACTTCGCTGATGGGATCGAAGATCGCCTTGAAGTCGACGGAGGATTTCAGGCGGTTGACGGTCCACACCACGTCGTCAGCGGTGAAGTCGTTACCGGAGTGGAACTTGACCCCTTTGCGCAGGTGGAAGCGGACGGTCTTGTCGTCAATACGCTCATACTTCTCGGCCAGACGGGGCTCGAACTGCAGGTCCTGGGTGTAACGCATCAGGGGATCGAATACCAGGTGCGACATCTCCAGGGTCTGACCGGAGAGCTGCTCCTGCGGATCCAGCGAAGTGGCGTCAGAAGCGACACCCACCTTGATATCAGCGGCTGAGACACTGAAGGCGAAACCGGCGGCAAACAGCGCCAGGGCAATCTTGGACAATCCTTTCTTCATCTTGTTCTCCATGCTTTTGGCTTTCTTATGACACTTTTTTTGACAAGCAGACCGGCGCACCGGCGCTCTCCTAGCTTGCGATTTCCAGCCCCTCGCGGGACATTCCCTTGAACTCCGGCATGAGGGAGATCAGCTTGCGGCTGTACTCATGCTCGGCATTGGTAAAGAGTTTCTCGGTCTCGGCCACTTCCACCAGATGACCGTGCTGCATCACCCCGATGCGGTCGCACATCTGGCGGATCACCGGCAGATCGTGGCTGATGAACAGCATGGTGAGCTTGAGCTCCTGCTGCAAATCCTTGAGCAGGTTGAGGATCTGGGCCTGCACCGACACATCCAGCGCCGAGGTCGGCTCGTCGCAGATGAGGAAGCGCGGGCGAGTGGCCAGGGCGCGGGCAATGGAGATGCGCTGACGCTGACCGCCGGAGAACTCGTGGGGATACTTGAGGCCAGCACCACGACCGAGACCCACGTGATCCAGCAGATCGCCGACGATCCCCTCGATCTGGCTCTCGCTGCTCGCCAGCTGATGGAAGCGGATCGGCTCGGCAATGATGTCGCGCACCTTCATCCGCGGGTTCATCGACGAATAGGGGTTCTGGAACACCATCTGCATCTGGCGACGCAGCGGGCGACGCTCGCGCTCGCTCTTGAGAGCGGTCAGATCGATCCCCTCAAAGAAGATTTTGCCGGTATCAGGCGGATAGAGACCGGTGATGGCGCGGGCAATAGTCGATTTGCCGGAGCCCGATTCCCCCACCAGACCGAAGGTCTCCCCTTCGAAGATCTCGAAGCTGATGTTGTTGCAGGCGCGCACATACTGGCGGCGGCTCGGGAAGATGGAGTCCTTGGTGACGAACTTCAGATCGACGTTCTCCACCCGCAGCAGCGCCCCTTCATAGGCACGCTCGTCCTGACTCTGGCCAAGCCAGTGGGTCTTGAGGTCAATATTGGTATCCGGCGCACTGGCATCCTCGATATAGGAGACCAGCGGGAAACGCACCAGCTTCACGTCGGAGCGAGGTACCGCCGAGATGAGGCTGCGGGTATAGGGGTGATTGGGGCTGCCCAGTACCTGTTCGGTCAGGCCGAACTCCACCAGATCGCCGCGATACATCACCGCCACCTTGTCGGTAACGTTGGAGACCACCCCCATGTCGTGGGTCACCAGCATGCAGCCCACCTGACGCTCTTTGCAGAGGGCGCGGATAAGCTGGAGGATCTGATCCTGGATGGATACGTCGAGCGCCGTGGTCGGCTCATCGGCGATGATCAGCTCCGGATCGCAGGAGAGCGCAATGGCGATAACCACCCGCTGACGCATGCCACCGGAGAACTGGTGCGGATACTGCTTGATACGCAGCTCCGGCTGCGGAATACCCACCGCCCCCATCAGCTCCAGCGCCTTGGCAAAAGCAGCTTCGCGAGAGAGGTCGGTATTGGCCAGAATGGTCTCCACCAACTGATGCTCAACGGTGAACAGCGGGTTGAGGGAGGTCATGGGGTCCTGGAAGATGAACCCGATACGGGAGCCACGGATGGCCCGCATCTCGTTCTGGCTCTTGCCGGAGATGAGCTCGCCATTGAGATAGATATCGCCACGGGCGATGCGACCCGGCGGGCTCAGGAGGTCGATAACGGCGTTGCCGATGGTGGACTTGCCGGCGCCGGATTCACCGACCACCCCGACAATCTCACCCTTTTCGATAGAGAAAGAGAGATCCTTCACCGCGGCCAGCACCCCGTAGCGGGAGGGGTACTCGATCCGCAAGTTCTTTACTTCGAGCAAGGACATGTTTACCTCTGCGGGGGACATCCGTCCCAAATAATTCGTCCGTAAATCAGCCGCAGATGCCGGTTGTTACCTTGGGCAATATTTGCTCAATCCATGAGGCAGCGAAACCAGCGATCCGGGCGGGTTTTTTGCATTTTTTTGGAATAACCCGCGAGTAACTTAGACGGTTTGACCACGGGTGTAAATGATTGAGTTATACAATTCCGCAATGTTTTGTGCAGATAACCACCAATTCGGCAGAGATAAATGATGATTTTCATCACACAAATGGCCGGTGCGTCCGCACATCTATTGGTATCATTACTTTAATTTCAACAACAACGCAACAAGCAGCATTTATCACTATTTCCAAAACGATCACCAGCCCCGAATGAGTAGTGAATATTTATGTGAAATGGATGATAAACGGCAGCATATGCCGATGAATGAAAATTAAGCAGATATAAATCGGGGGATGCCAGAACGGTCATCCCCCGGAAGATGGCTCTCAACCGAGCCAGAATGCCAGTAATTGCATACAAAACAGGGCGAACAGGCCGGCGATCAGATCGTCCAGCATGATGCCCAGGCCACCGTGGATCCGGCGATCAAACCAGGAGATGGGCCAGGGCTTGAGCACATCAAACAACCGGAACAGCGCGAATCCCGCCACCACCCACTCCCAACCGGCTGGCGCTGCGATCATGGTGACGCCAAAGCCGATCACCTCGTCCCAGACGATGGCGCCGTGATCCGGCATACCGATGGCATCGGTGGCGCTCTGGCAGATACGAATACCGACCACAAAACCCACCGCCAGCAAGGCGATAAACCAGTGGGTCGGCAGCCCGCTCACCAGCAGGTAGAGCGGAATGGCCGCCAGGGTGCCCATGGTGCCCGGCGCCTTGGGGCTGAGACCGGAACCAAACCCCACCGCCAAAAAATGAAGCGGATTTTTCAGATCCAGTCGTGTCAGCTCGAGCTTTATCCTGAACAAACTCATGCGAAGTGATCCCACCCTTTCAGTTGCAACTCGACCGCCTGGTCGCCACGCAGGTAGTCGATGCCCGGCTCGCCCGCCACGATGCGGCCGATGCGGCTGAACTTGACCCCGCTGTGGGCCAGCGCCGTATCGAGCGCGCCGCGGTGCTCCTCCGGTACGGTGAAGCAGAGCTCATAGTCATCGCCACCGGCCAGCGCCAGTTGCCACGCCTCCTGCTCGCTCACCGCATCCTGCAGCACCGGTGAGAGCGGCAGCAGATCGAGATCGATCTGGGCACGCACACCGGACGCCTTGAGGATATGGCCGAGATCCGATGCCAGACCATCGGAGAGATCCAGCGCACTGCCCGCCAGCCCGCGCAGCGCCTGTCCGGCCAGAATGCGGGGATGGGGGTGGTCGAGCCGTGGCAGCACGGCAGCCAGCTGGTTCTCGTTGAGGGTGCGTTTGCCCAGCAGGTGGGAGAGCGCCAGCGCGGCATCACCCAGAGTGCCGGTCACATAGATGCCGTCACCGGCTTTGGCACCGCTGCGCATCAGGGCGCGACCGGCAGGCACCGACCCCTTCACCGAGATGGTGATGGAGAGCGGCCCGCGGGTCATGTCTCCGCCCACCAGCGCCACGTTGTAGTACTCGGCCAGTTCCAGAAACCCTTCGGCAAAACCGGCAACCCAACCTTCGTTGATGGCAGGCAGGGTCAGCGCCAGCGACACCCAGCGCGGCTCGGCCCCCATGGCGGCGAGATCGGAGAGATTGACCGCCAGCGCCTTGTAGCCGAGATCCACCGGATCCATGTCGGGAAAGAAGTGTACGCCGCTCACCAGAGTGTCGGTGCTCACCGCCAGCTGGGTATCGGTGGGCAGGGTCAGCAGGGCACAGTC
This sequence comes from Aeromonas sp. 602200, assembly GCF_049173895.1. Classification (NCBI taxonomy): domain Bacteria; kingdom Pseudomonadati; phylum Pseudomonadota; class Gammaproteobacteria; order Aeromonadales; family Aeromonadaceae; genus Aeromonas; species Aeromonas sp. 602200. The sequence goes on along the minus strand of NZ_JAAKSL010000016.1, from coordinate 74,645 downwards.
ATCTCCAGGGCCCATCACCACGTCCTTGCGGGCGTGGGGGACCTTGAAGTACTTATCAATCAGCTCAAATTCACCCATACAGTAAAAAGCCAGCAATAAGCTGGCTCCTCTCTTAGATGCTGACGGACAGCAGGATCAACGCTTGTTCAGCGATTTGATCACCTTGTCCAGTACACCGTTGACAAACTTGTGGCTGTCATCGGCAGCAAAAGCTTTGGCCAGCTCGATCGCTTCGTTGATGACCACGCGCGGCGGTACATCATCACGACGAGTCAGCTCGTAGGTCGCCAGACGCAGGATCGCCTTGTCCACCATGTCCACTTCTTCCAGCGGACGGGAGAGGAAAGGTGCAAACACCTTGTCCAGCTCGCTGCAGTGGAGGGCTACCCCGAACAGCAGATCGCGGAAATAGTTCAGGTCTACACCCTTGGTGTCCTGATCGATCTTGAACTGCTCTTCGATGTCACCCACGTTAGCCTTGGTCATCTGCCACTGGTAGATGGCCTGGGTGGCGCAATGGCGGGCTTTACGGCGCTCAGACGGTTTCAATGTACTTCTCCTCGTTACACGTCCAGTTCTTTCAGGACGTTGATCATTTCGAGCGCTGCCAGTGCAGCCTCTGCACCCTTGTTACCCGCCTTGGTACCTGCACGCTCGATGGCTTGTTCAATGTTTTCAGTGGTCAGCACACCGAAGGCAACGGGAATTTCATATTCCATCATTACCTGGGCCATGCCCTTGCTGTTCTCGTTTGCCACCAGGTCGAAGTGGTAGGTGCCGCCACGGATGACAGTACCGACCGCCACGATGGCATCGTATTGACCACTCTTGGCCAGCTTCTTGATGACCAATGGCATTTCAACCGCGCCCGGCACTTTTACCAGTGTCAGGTTGCTGTCCTGCACTTGACCTTGACGCTTCAGTACGTCCACCGCGCCGTTCACCAGACTGTCGTTGATGAAGCTGTTGAAACGGGCAACAACAATAGCAACGCGCGCCTCAGGAGCGGCGATATTTCCTTCGATAACCTTCATTGGAAATCCTGTATCTGTGCAATCAAAAGGGCCGGAGTCAAAAGTGCGCACATTCTAGCACAACAGACCCACGACAAAAACCATGGCCGCAATAGACGGCCATGATCGCGATGTAACCAGTCCAGCGCACTTGCTCGCCGGTAAATTCCACGACTTCCAGACCGAAACCGCCCGGAAGGGGATGGTACTTCTCTGGTGGAACTTTACTCGCCTACGTACTCAACCACTTCCAGACCGAAACCACCCGGAAGGGGATGGTACTTCTCTGGTAGAGCTTTACTCGCCGACGTACTCAACCACTTCCAGACCGAAACCACCGAGGGCATGGTACTTCTTCGGCGAGCTCAGCAGACGCATCTTGCTCACGCCAAGGGCCTTGAGGATCTGGGAACCGACCCCCACCCGGCGAGAAGTGCCCTGCCACTTGGCTCCTTCCGGCGCCAGCCCCTTGTCGGCGGCTTCAAAACCCTTGACCCGGGCCAGCAGCTCGGCGCCATGGGATTCCGCCCCCAAAATCACCAGCACGCCGCCTTCGCTGGCAATGCGGGCCATGGATTTGGGCAGCGGCCAGCTGCGGGCTGCATGGCGGTCGGTCAGCAGCAGATCGCTCAGCACATCGTGCAGATGAACCCGCACCAGGGTCGGCTGGTCGGCCTGCACCTCACCCTTTTTCAGGGCGAAGTGAACCTGATTGTCGATGGTGTCGCGGAAGGTGATGAGGTCGAACTCGCCAAACTCGGTCGGCAGCTTGCACTCTGCCACCTTCTCGACTGTGGTCTCGTGCTGGTTGCGGTACTCGATAAGGTCGGCGATGGTGCCGAGCTTGATGCCGTGCTCCTCGGCGAAAATCTCCAGATCCGGACGGCGCGCCATGGTGCCATCTTCGTTGAGGATCTCGACGATGACGGCGGCAGGCTCGAAACCGGCCAGACGGGCCAGATCGCAGCCCGCTTCGGTGTGACCGGCACGGGTCAGCACGCCGCCATCCTGCGCCATCAGCGGGAAGATGTGGCCCGGCTGCACCAGATCGGCCGCCTTGGCATTGGGCGCCACAGCGGCCTGCACGGTCACCGCACGATCGGCGGCGGAGATACCTGTGGTCACCCCTTCTGCCGCCTCGATGGAGACGGTAAAGGCGGTGGAGAACTGGGCATTGTTGCGATCCACCATCAGCGGCAGCGCCAATTGCTTGCAGCGATCACGGGTCAGGGTCAGGCAGATGAGGCCACGGCCGTAGCGGGCCATGAAGTTGATATCCTCCGGACGGACGCAGGAGGCGGCCATGATGAGGTCCCCTTCATTCTCCCTGTCTTCGTCATCCATCAGGATCACCATTTTGCCAGCCTTGATATCGGCAATGATTTCCTGGGTTGTGCTCAGCGCCATGGGCTACTCCATCAGTGTGCTTGGGGGTTGAGCCAGCAGGCTCAACGCAAATGCGAGTGTATGTTGCTCTAGATTGGGGCTAGCGGCTCCATTTCAATCAGAGCGGGATCACAGAAAATCGTTTTGGGGGCCAGATTCAGCGCTCACCGTCAGAGAAAACCGGCCTTGGCCAGCGTCTCCATGGTCAGGGTCGAGGCGCTGCTCTCCTGACTTTTTCCCATCATCAGCCGCTCCAAATAGCGGGCGATTTGATCCACCTCGAGGTTGACCTTATGGCCCGGCTTCCAGCTGGCGATGGTGGTCTCCTGGGCGGTGTGGGGCACGATAGTCAGGCGGAAAAGGTCCCCCTGTACCGCGTTGACGGTGAGGCTAATGCCATCCACCGCAATGGATCCCTTCTCGGCGATATAGCGGGAGAGCTCGCCCGGCGCCTTGATCCAGTACTCGATGGCGCGGCCGCTGCTGGAGACGCTTTTCACCTCCCCTACCCCGTCCACGTGGCCGGAGACCAGATGGCCGCCGAGGCGGGAGGTGGGCATCAGCGCCTTCTCGAGATTGACCCGATCGCCCACCTTGGCGGCAGCAAAGCCGGTTCGGGAGAGGGTTTCCAGCGACACGTCGGCGGTATAGCTCTTGTCGCCGAGCGCAACGACGGTGAGGCAGACGCCGTTGGTGGCGATGGAGTCGCCCAGTTTGACGTCGCTAAAATCCAGACCTAGTGAGTGGACGGTGAGGGCCATGTCATCGCCCTGACGGCGCAGTTCGGCCAGGGTTCCCACCGCTTCGATAATTCCGGTAAACATGCAGATCACCTTGCTGATGACGGGGGCTGATTATGCCCCCTTGAACATTGATAAATCAGGCTATTTTGGCGGTAATGCGAATATCCGGCCCCACCATGCGCACGTCCTTGATGGCGAGCTTGGGCGCCTGGAACAGCCGGGTCAGGCCCGGCAGATGGAACAGGCCGCGCCCTTCGTCACCCATCAGTTTGGGTGCCTGATAGAGCACCAGCTCATCCACCAGCCCCTTCTCCAGCAGAGCGCCGCAGAGCCGCGGGCCCGTCTCGACCAGTACCGAGTTGACGTTCTGCTTGGCCAGCAGCATGAAGAGGCTGACCAGATCCAGCTTGCCATCCAGCAGCGGCAGCTCCAGCTGCTGCACCCATGCGGGCCACTCGCCGGACGCCTTGTGACGGGCCAGCAGCACCGGGCTCTCGCTCTGGAACAGAGGCAAGTCGGGTGTGAGGCGGTTTTGCGAATCGACGATAACCCGCAGCGGCTGGCGCAGGGTCTCCTTGGGATAACTTACCTTGACCGAGGGAGGCAGCTCGTCCCAGCGCACGGTCAGGGAGGCACCATCGGCCAGCACGGTTTCAGCGCTGGAGAGCACCGCATCGTGGCGGGCCCGCAGCCGTTGCACGTCACGGCGCGCATCCGGGGAGGTGATCCACTGGCTCTCGCCGCTCGCCATGGCGGTGCGGCCATCGAGGCTGGCCCCCAGCTTGACGGTCACCCGCGGGAAGGCGGTACGCATCCGCTTGAAAAAGCCCGGGTTGAGCGCCTCGGCTTCGCTCGCCAGCAGGCCGAAATCTGTCTTGATCCCCGCTTCGGAGAGCATGCGCAGGCCACGTCCACCCACCTGGGGATTGGGATCGACCATGGCCGCCACCACCCGCGCTACGCCAGCATTGATCAGTGCCTCGGCGCAGGGGGGAGTACGACCATGATGGGAACAGGGTTCGAGAGTTACATAGGCGGTAGCGCCACGGGCGTTGTCACCGGCGGCGCGCAGGGCGTAGACCTCGGCATGGGGCTCGCCCGCCTTCTGATGCCACCCTTCGCCAACCACCACGCCATCCTTGACCAGCACGGCGCCGACGCAGGGGTTGGGGGCCGTGGTGTAGCGGCCGCGGCGGGCCAGTTCGAGGGCCCGACTCATCCATTGGTAATCATCTTGACTAAACATTCGGGCTCCTTTGACAACACATCTCGGCTTTACGCAGTATCGTAGGTTCGATTAGCGCAGCGTAATCGGACGCGGCAACATGGGTGAGAATGGCGGTTTACTTCTCCAGCTTGGCAATATCTTCACCGAACTCGCGAATATCTTCGTGTCCTGAGGTAGAGAGGGGCGAAGCGGATATCCACTTGCCCATCAGATACCATCATTTCTCCAATTTGGCGATCTCTTCGCCGAACTCGCGAATATCTTCGAAGCTGCGATAGACGGAGGCAAAGCGGATATAGGCCACCTTGTCCAGACTCTTGAGCTCATCCATCACCAGATTGCCCACCAGCTCGGAGGCAACTTCACGTTCGCCGGTAGCGCGCAGACGGGATTTGATATGGTTGACCGCCTTTTCGATGGCCTCCATGCTCACCGGCCGCTTCTCCAGCGCCCGCAGGATACCGGCGCGCAGCTTGTCTTCATTGAACGGCTCGCGGGAACCGTTGGACTTGATGACGCGGGGCATCACCAGCTCGGCCATCTCGAAGGTGGTAAAACGCTCGTGACAGAGCAGACACTCACGACGGCGGCGCACCTGATGACCTTCTGCCACCAGACGAGAATCGATCACCTTGGTATCAACCGCACTACAGAACGGGCAATGCATCGGACCTCCGGTGTTAATAGAACAGGGACCGGCCCGGCGGGCCAGGATCTAGGTCGGCCAGTGTAACACGGCCATCCAAAGCCGGTAAAAGCCAGAAAAAACAATGCCACCCGCAGGTGGCATTGGTCTCAAACCGGATGGTCTGGCTTATCAGCCATAAACCGGGAAGCGGCGGCAGATATCCAGCACCTTCTCGCGTACGGTGGCCAGCACGGCATCATTGTCGTGGTTGTCCAGTACGTCGCAGATCCAGTGGGTCAGCTCGATGGACTCGGCTTCCTTGAAACCACGGCGGGTGATGGCCGGGGTACCGATCCGCACACCGGAGGTGACGAACGGGGAGCGCGGGTCGTTGGGCACTGAGTTCTTGTTGACGGTGATGTTGGCTTTGCCCAGCGCCGCGTCAGCATCCTTGCCGGTCAGCTCGCGACCGATCAGGTCAACCAGCATCAGGTGGTTGTCGGTACCGCCGGAGACGATCTTGTAACCGCGCTCGATAAAGGTCGCGGCCATCGCCTTGGCGTTTTTCACGACCTGAGCCTGATAGGTCTTGAACTCCGGCTCCAGCGCCTCTTTGAAGGCAACGGCTTTACCGGCGATGACGTGCATCAGCGGGCCACCCTGACCACCCGGGAAGACGGCGGAGTTGAGCTTCTTGTAGAGCTCCTCGTCGTCAGCAGCAGAGAGGATCAGACCACCGCGCGGACCGGCCAGGGTCTTGTGGGTGGTGGAAGTGACCACGTGCGCGTGGGGAACCGGGTTCGGGTAGACGCCAGCGGCAATCAGACCAGCCACGTGAGCCATGTCGACGAACAGGTAGGCACCGACCTTGTCGGCGATTTCGCGCATGCGGGCCCAGTCAACGATACCGGAGTAGGCGGAGAAGCCACCGATCATCATCTTCGGCTTGTGCTCGACAGCCTGGCGCTCCATGTCGTCGTAGTCGATTTTGCCGGACTCGTCGATACCGTAGGGGATGATGTTGTAGAGCTTGCCGGAGAAGTTGACCGGAGAGCCGTGAGTCAGGTGACCGCCGTGGGCCAGGTTCATGCCCAGTACGGTGTCGCCCGGCTGCAGCAGAGCCATATAAACGGCGCTGTTGGCCTGGGAGCCTGAGTGCGGCTGCACGTTGGCGTAAGTGGCACCGAACAGCTCTTTGGCGCGCTCGATGGCCAGGGTTTCAACCACATCCACATACTCGCAACCACCGTAGTAACGCTTGGAGGGGTAACCTTCGGCGTACTTGTTGGTCAGCTGGGAGCCCTGGGCTTCCATGACACGGGGGCTGGTGTAGTTCTCAGACGCAATCAGCTCGATATGCTCTTCCTGACGACGGGTTTCGTCTGTGATGGCCTGCCACAATTGCGGATCATAATTGGCGATGGTCATGTCACGTTTCAACATCCGTTTCTCTCCTGAAAATCGTTTGCGCGTTAGGTGAAGTGGGCGCGGGCATTGTAACGTGAGCTGGATCAAAGAGACAGTCCAACCACCTAAAAAAATGTTGAATTTATGTTGTAAAAAGCAAGATTCCCTCCCCGTTCAATACCCTGGCCGCTCCGCCAAACGGCACATTTTTCATCCCGTGGTGGGCGGGCAAAACCCGAAGGGGATCACAACGCCCTCTTTATCCATCCTGTAGCATATTCATTCGAAACAAATTTAATGATGATGGAGCTGATTGCAGCCATGCATCCGAGGGGCTGCACCTAACCGGAGGAGTTCAAGATGGACCATCTGCTGACATTCGTGATCCTGGCGGTCTTTTTTCTGTTCTACTGGGTCTACTACACCAGCCAACGCAAGCATGTCCCCACCACCTCGTGGGAGCAGCTCCCCACCAAAGCCGACTATCTGGTGGCCCACCCTGAATCAGTCGATGGCGATATCATCTTCTGTTATCACTGCGGCCACCATGAGTTGCTGGAGGTGGGCATGGTACACCTGACAGATTTTCGCCGGGAATGGGTCTGTGCCAAGTGCAAGCAGGTGCTGTTTCGCGAGATCGAATAAACGGCGCAGGGGCTGGCTACCCTCCCTAAACGCCGTACATCGCCAGCAGGGATCAGGGCTGCGCATCCCTGTTGGCCGCCAACCACTGCTGCAACCCGCTCACCGCCGCGTCAAATTGCGCCCCGATTGCCGCAGGCTCACCGCATCCCGCCTCAAGAGCCGCACAGTGGCTGGCAAATTCGGTCAACCCCAGCGCCAGCGCACTCCCCTTGAGCTTGTGCGCCAGCTGACGTTGCTCACTCCCCTCACCCTGAGCCAACTTATCCACCAACACCCGCCCTTGCGACTCAAACAGCGCGACCAGCTGGCGGATCCGCGCCATGCCGAGCAGGGGCAGATCGGCGTCCAGCACCGGATTGGTCCACTCGGGTTGGTTAGTTGGGGGCGCGGCTGCAGGTAATTGCACCTGTGGCTCGATAGAAGCGCCCTCTTGCCGAAACAGCTGATCGATGGCGTTCGCCAGCACCGCCAGCCGCACCGGCTTGCCGACAAAATCGACGAAGCCGGCGGCAAGGCAGTGGCGGATATCCTCCGGATACATCTGGGCCGAGATGGCGATGGCGGGCAGCGACCGCTCATGCATCTCCTCGCTGATGGCGGCCAGATCCTCGCGCAGGCTCATGCCGTCCATATCGGGCAGATTGATATCGAGCAGCGCCAGCTCGAAGGGGCGCGCAGTCACCAGCGCCAGCGCGCTGCGGCCATCCTCCGCCAGGGTGACGCGATGGCCGAGGCGGGTCAGCATGCCGTGCGCCACCAACCGGTTGATCTCGTTATCCTCCACCAGCAGGATGTCACGGGACTGGCCAAGGTGCAGCGGTTGCGCCTCGGCGGGCAGCTGGGCACTCGAGCGTTGCAAGGGCAGGCTGAAGCTGAATTCACACCCCTTGCCCGGTTCGCTGACAAGGCTCAGCTCGCCCCCCATGGCGGCCACCAGCTTGCGGCTGATCGCCAGTCCCAGCCCGGTGCCGCCCTGATGGCCTATATCACGCTTGCGCTGGCGAAACGCCTCGAACACCGCATCCTGCTCATCGGCCGGAATGCCGGGGCCGGTATCGCGCACCACAAACAGGATGCAGGGTTCGGCGCAAGGGCCTTGGCAGGCAAGAGGCGCCACCGTCAGGGTAATCTGGCCACGGGCGGTAAACTTGACCGCATTGCCGAGCAAGTTGCCGAGCACTTGCCGCAGCTTGCCCAGATCCCCCTCGACCACAGGCGCCAGCCCGGGCGCATATTCCAGCGCCAGAGTGACCCCCTTGGCCGCAGCCTTTGGCCGAAACAACGCGCTGAGCTCATCCACCAGCTGGAACAGGGGGAAGGGCTCACGGCGCGCCTCCACATGGCCCGCCTCGATCTTGGAGTAGTCGAGAATGTCGTTGAGGATCTCCAGCAGGGATTCGCCGCTGTGTTCGATGGCGGCCAGATAGCGCTGCTGGGTATCGCTCAGGTGGGTATCTTCCAGCAGTGTCAGGCCCCCGAGAATGCCGTTCATAGGGGTGCGGATCTCGTGGCTCATGGTGGCGAGAAACACCGACTTGGCGCGGTTGGCCTGTTCTGCCTCGGCGCGGGCCTGCCGCTGCTTCTCCACCTCCTCATTGAGCCGCTCGTTGGCGTGGCTGAGCTGGCCGGTGCGCTCCTCGACCCGCGACTCCAGCTCGCGCTGATAACGGCCCAGCTCAACCGCATTGTCACGAAACACCTGCAGGGCCCGCCCCAACTCCGCCAGCTCATCGCGCCCGGTACTGGCGATCGGCTCAAGGGGGGCCAGATCCCCGCGCGCCAACCGGCTCATCCCCGCCACCGCCCGTTGCAGCGGCCAGACGATCCGGCCGTAGACCATGCGCCACATCAACAGCATCAGCAGTAGCAGCGTAAGCAGGCCAATGCCCATCAACGCCTGCTCCAGCAGCCTGAGGCGCTGACTTAGCGCCTGCTGGCTCTGCCCCAGCGAATCGCGGGCACGGCTGACCAGCTCACCGACCTGCTGATTGAGGCTGCTCATCAGGGCGTCGTTGGCGCTGGCCAGCACCCGCAGTGCCTCCCCCTTGCCGAGCCAGTCGCTGCGCAGTTGCACCAGCTTGTCACTCTGCGCCAGCACGGTCAGCGCCTGCTCCACCGCCTGACGGCGAGCCGGATCGGTCACCGCCCCGGCTCGCAGTTGCAAGATAGCCAGCTCCCGCAGCCCCTCTTGCAATAGCGTTTGCAACTGTTCCTGTCGTTCGCTGCGCCACATCTCCTCGATGCGCTGCTGCTGCATCAGGGTACGATGACGCAGCTCGGTCATCTGCTCCAGCCAGTCGAGATCCTGCTCCAGCAGGCGGTCTAGCGTCCGGGTCGCCTGCGCGCCTTGCTGTTGGTAGAGGGAACCCAATCCCGCCACCATCACGGTTTCGGCGTTCTCCATCTGGCTGCGCGCCAGCTCGGCGATCTGCCCGGCTGCCGCCACCAGACGGGCCCGCTGCGCTTCACCCTGCGTCATCAGGGTCAACCGCTCCCCCACCAGCCAGCCCTGCTGGCCCAGATTGCCGATAATGCTCTGACTGAGCTGATCGAGGCTTGTTGAACCCTGCCCACGGCCGAGTTGAGCCAACACCTGCTGCAGCTGTTGCCCCTGCAGGGTGAGCAGGCGTCCCTGATGCTCCCGCTCCTGCTCGCTGGTTGCGGTGGCCAACAGCCGTGACGCGCTCTGGATCTCGCCGCTGAGGCGAGAGAGCGTGCGGGCCAGCTCCTGATCGGCCAGAGTCTGCTGCACCCCTTGCTCCAGCTGGCGCAGATGGCTAAGCCCCACCCAGCCCAGCAGGGAGGCACTCAGGGTCAGCAACGCCATCAGGGAGAAGGCCAGCAGCAACTTGCCACCCAAGCCGGAAAAGATTCTCACGGGAAGTCCCTTGGTTGTGGTCGGCTTTGACCGGATAATATGGCCCAACACTTTAACAAAACCCCTGACCATGCGAAGCGTCTATCTCTCCCCGTTGTTGCTGATCTGGTTACTAATGCTTCCCCGCGCCGCCCTCGCCTTTGCGGTCGATATCTGGCGCGGCGGCGAATTCAGCGGCCAGCCGGTGCGCCAGCAGTGGCCGGAACCCGCAGCGGCAACCAAACCGCTGACCCTCTGTGCCCTCTACCCCCATCTGCGCGACGCCTACTGGCTTTCGGTCAATCAGGGCATGGTGGACGAAGCGAAGCGGCTGGGAGTGAAGTTGCAGATCCACGAAGCGGGAGGTTACGGCGCCCTCGTCGAGCAGCGCCAGCAGTTGCAGCGCTGCGTGCAGGAAGGGAGCGACGCCATCTTGCTCGGCGCCGTGAGCTATCAGGGCTTGCGCGAGGCCATCAAGGTCACACCGCTGCCGGTCTTTGGTCTGGTCAACGATCTGCCCAGCGGTCTGGTGCAGGCCAAGGTGGGGGTCTCCTGGTACCAGATGGGCTGGCAAATCGGCCACTGGCTGGCGCAGCGCCACCCCGCCGGTAGCAAACCGGTCTCGGTTGCCCTCTTCCCCGGCCCGCAGGCGAGCGGCGGCAACAACTTCGTCGAGCCGGGCTTTGCCGATGCCATCAAGGGGAGCGCCATCAAGCTGGTCACCACCGAGCGCGGCGACAACAGCCGGGAAATCCAGCGCACGCTGGTGCAGCAGACGCTGGCCCGCTATCCCGGCCTCGACTATCTGGTGGGGGGCGCCATCGCAGCTGAAGTGGCCGTCAACGAACTGTCACAGCGCCATCTCGACAGGCCCCAGGTGCTGAGCACCTACTTCAGCCACGGGGTACAGCGGGGCCTGCGCCGGGGCAAGATCCTCGCCGCCAACAGCGATCAGATGCGGCTGCAGGGGCGCCTTGCGGTCGCTCAGGCGGTCTGCCTGCTGCAACACCCTGATGCCAATGCCGAGCAGTGCCCTCGGGTGATGGGGCCACCCATTCTGACGCTGTCTGCGCCGCTGGCCGACCCCGCCGATTCCCTCTCGGATGGCGCTTTTCGTCCCGTCTATCGGGTCGAATAGCCGTTCCAAATCCGATCAGCACACTCAAGGAGAAGAGATGAAAGAGTTACATGCCAGCTGCCTGTGCGGCGCCGTCGCCCTGACCCTGCCGGATCAGTTCGACTACATGGGTAACTGCCACTGCAGCGAATGCCGCAAGTTTTCAGGGGGAGATTACGCCTCGGTCGGCGGACTGGATGGCAACAAGGTCACCATAGTGAAGGGGGAAGAGGCCATCGGCCGCTACAGGAAATCGGCAGAGACCACACAGGCCTTCTGTCGTCACTGCGGCTCCAGCCTGTTCAGCCAGAAGAGCAGCAGCGGCAAGATCAACCTGCGCCTCGGGGTACTGGACGATGTGCCGAGCCAGCGGCCCGCGTTTCACATCTTTGTCGGCTCCAAGGCGCCCTGGCACCAGATTGGCGACGACTGCCCGCAATTTGATACTCGCCCGCCGGTCTGATACCCGGTCAAACAGGTCAAGGCCACCGTAACGGGATCAGGAGGCTATCTCACCGGCAAACAGATAGCCTTCACCATGGACGGTCACAAACAGCTGGGGATCCCGCGGATCCGCTTCCATCTTGCCGCGCAGCCGCCGGATCAACACGTCTATGGTGCGATCGCTCGGGCCATCGCCGCGATGGCTGATGAGGGTCAGGATCCGCTCCCGACTGAGCACCCGCCCGGCATGGGCGACAAAGGCCACCAGCACTTCATATTCGGCCTTGGTCAGACGCACCGGCACTCCGTCCTTGCTGAGCTGACGGCGGGGAATATCAAAACGCCAGGGGCCAAAGCGCACCGCATCGTCAGCCACCGCAGGCTCGCTCGGCGCGGCGGCCGCCAGCGAGATCCGCCACAGCAGATTCTTGACCCGCACCAGCAGTTCCCTGAGCTCGAACGGCTTGGTGACATAGTCATCGGCCCCCATCTCGAGGCCGACAATCCGGTCCACCGCATCACTGCGGCCGGTGACCAGAATGATCCCCACCGTGCTGCGCGCCCGCAGTTCACGGGTCAGCAGCAGACCATCTTCTCCCGGCAGGTTGATATCCAGCATCACCAGATCGACCGTCTGTTCCGCCAGCACGGCGCGCATCTCCTGGCCGTTTTCGACCGCCGTCACCCGATAGCCCTCCCGCTCGAAATAGCCGGTCAGCTTCTCGCGGGTAACCGCATCATCTTCAACAACCAGAATGTGGTAGCTCATGGGCAGGGTTCACGATGGTCGACAAGGGAGGATTATTCTATTCACATTTTGTCATAAATACCCCTATTTCATTAATTTGTGGCGGCAGCTCTGTTCACAACGCCTCCCTATCATGGCTCCCATCAAAAAAGTGATGTGAGAGAGCATGATGAAAAAACTGTGGCACTTCCTGCGCACCCCCAGCCGTCGCTGGTCGGTACTGGCGCTGCTTCTGGTGGGCGTCGGCGTCACCCTCGCGGGCACCGTCGGCCTGCACTATGGCTTTGAGAAAACCAGCAGCCTCGAATTCTGTATCTCCTGCCACTCCATGAAAGACACCGTCTATCCGGAGTACAAGGAGTCCATCCACTTCAAGAATGCCTCAGGGGTACAGGCGGTCTGTACCGACTGTCATCAGCCGAAAGATTTCGTCGGCAAGGTGGCCCGCAAGATGGAGGCGGCCAACGACCTCTATCAGGAGTACATAGGCCACAGCATCGACACCCAGGAGAAGTTCGAGGACCGGCGCCTGCATCTGGCCGAGAAGGTGTGGGCGCGGATGAGCAGCCAGAACTCCAAGACCTGCAAGTCCTGCCACAGCTACGACAACATGGATCACGCCAAGCAGTCCCAGGCGGCAGCGCTGGCGATGAAAGATGCGGCGGCGAAGAACATGAACTGCATCGAGTGCCACAAAGGCATCGCCCACGAACTGCCCAACATGGCGGGCGGCTTCCGGGCCACTTACGCCACCCTGGTCAACGACGCGCAAGAGGCGCCAGCCACCGAGACCCTCTACAACCTGGGTGAAAAAGATCTCTACGCCAGCGAACAGAGCACCGACCCGGTCGGCAAACTGCTGCCCGCCTCCCGCATCGACGTCGTAGACCGCAGCGGCGATCGCCTCAAGGTAACCATCGAAGGGTGGCGCGAGAGCGATGGCAAGGGCCGGGTGCTGAGCGAATACATGGGCAAGCGGGTCTTCGTCGCCACCATCCGTGACGAACTGAAAGCGAGCGAGAAAGTGCTCAAGCAGGAGACCGACAGCGCCACCCATATCAAGTGGGAGCAGGTTCAGGTGCAGGCCTGGGTCGATGGCAAGGGCTTTGAGTCCTCGCTCAAGCCAATCTGGGATTACGCCGGCGAGATGTACAAATCCACCTGTAACTCCTGCCACGGCGCGCCGGATCCCGCTCACTTCACTGCCAACGGCTGGATTTCGGGACTCAAGGCGATGTCTGCCTACTATCGCCTGAGCAAGGAAGAGGAGCGCACCCTGCTCAAATACCTGCAAAACCATGCCGCCGATACCGGTGGTCAGGACAGCCACTAAGTCCGGATTCGAAAGAGGAATAACAAGATGATCAATATTTCCCGTCGTGGTTTTCTGGGTGGCTTGCTGGCCAGCGGTGCCTCTGCCCTGATCGGCCCCTCCCTGCTCGGTCGCGCCGTGATGGCCGCCGAGTCTGGCGACAAGCTGGTGCAGTCCGGCTCCCACTGGGGCGCCTTCCGTGCCCGGGTGGTCGATGGGCGCTGGGTCGAGACCCTGCCGTTCGAGCATGACAAGCACCCCACCGACATGCTCAAGGCCTTGAGTGAGGTGGTCTACAACCCCTCCCGCATCCGCTACCCCATGGTGCGACTAGACTGGCTGCGCAAGGGCCACCAGTCCGACACCAGCGAACGCGGCCAAAACCGCTTCGTGCGGGTCACATGGTCCCAGGCGCTGGACTTCTTCTATCACGAGCTGGAGCGGGTGCAGAAGACCTATGGCCCGAGCGCCCTCTATGCCGGCCACTCCGGCTGGCAGTCGGTGGGCAAGCTGCACTCCGCTGGTGCCATGCTGGGGCGCGCCATGAACCTGCACGGCACCTATCTGGCCAAGGCCGGTGACTACTCCACCGGTGCCGCCCAGGTAATCCTGCCCCACGTGGCGGGCGCCATGGAGGTGTATGAGCAGCAGACCTCCTGGCCGCTGGTGCTGGAACACAGCAAGACCATCGTCATCTGGGGCTCCGATCCCATCAAGAACCTGCAGGTGGGCTGGCTGGTGCCGGATCACAGCGTCTACGACTACTGGGCGCAGCTGAAAGAGAAGGTGGCCAAAGGTGAGATCAGGGTGATCAGTGTCGACCCGGTCAAATCCAAGACCCAGAAGTACCTCAACTGCGATCAGGTGACCCTGAATCCGCAAACCGACGTACCGCTGATGCTGGGCATCGCCCACACCCTCTACAGCGAGAAGCGCCACGACGAGGCGTTCCTGAAGAACTACACCACCGGCTTTGACAAGTTCCTGCCCTACCTGCTGGGCACCAGCGATGGTCAGGTGAAGGACGCCGAGTGGGCCGCCGCCATCTGTGGCGTACCAGCCGAGACCATCCGCGAGCTGGCCCGCACCATGAGCAGCGGCCGCACCCAGCTTATCGGCGGCTGGTGCGTGCAGCGCATGCACCACGGCGAGCAGTACGCCTGGATGCTGGTGGTTCTGGCCTCGATGATTGGCCAGATCGGCCTGCCGGGGGGCGGTTACGGCTTTGGCTGGCACTACAACGGGGCGGGCACCATCACCTCCAGCGGCCCCATCATGTCAGGTTTCAGCTCGGTCATTCCCGGGGTCAAGCCGCTCCATGACGGCGACTGGAAGGGCTACTCCAAATACATTCCGGTGGCCCGCTTCGTCGACTGCATCCTCAATCCGGGCAAGCAGATCGCCTTCAACGGCCAGACCATCACCTACCCCCACATGAAGATGGCGGTGTTCTGCGGCAACAACCCGTTCCACCACCAGCAGGATCGCAACAAGATGGTCGCCGCCTGGCGCAAGCTGGAAACCGTGGTCAGCATCGATCACCAGTGGACTGCCAGCTGCCGCTTCGCCGATATCGTGCTGCCCGCCACCACCACCTATGAGCGGGATGACATCGAGCAGTGGGGATCTCACTCCAACGCGGGCATTCTGGCCATGTACAAGGTGGTGGAGCCGCTGTTCGAGGCGCGGGATGACTACGACATCTTCGCCGATCTCTGCCGTCGCTTCGGTCGTGAGGCCGAGTTCACCGGCGGCAAGAGCAAGCTGGAGTGGATCCAGAGCATCTATGACGACGCCCGCCTGCAGGGCCGCGGCATCGGCATTCGTCTGCCCCGTTTCAGCCAGTTCTGGCACGGCGAAGGCTTCGTCACCTTCCCGGCGGGCCAACCCTGGGTGCGCCACGAGTCGTTCCGTCAGGAGCCGGATCTGGAGCCACTGGGCACCCCTTCCGGCCTTATCGAGATCTACTCCAAGACCATCGCCGACTACGGCTATGGGGATTGCCCGGGCCACCCGGTCTGGATTGAACCCTACGAGCGCTCTCACGGCGGGCCGGGCAGCAAACAGTACCCGCTGCACCTGCAATCCTGCCACCCGGACAAGCGGCTACACAGCCAGCTCTGCTCCTCCGACAACTACCGCGCAACCTACACGGTGCAGGGTCGCGAGCCTGTCTATATGAATCCGCAGGATGCCAAATCCCGCGGCCTCAAGGACGGCGATCTGGTGCGGGTGTTCAACGGTCGCGGTCAGGTATTGGCCGGGCTGGTGGTGAGCGATGACTACGCCCCCGGCGTGGTGCGCATTCAGGAAGGAGCCTGGTATGGCCCGCAAGAAGGTGGCAAGGTGGGGACGCTCTGTACCTACGGCGATCCCAACGTGCTGACCGCCGACATCGGCTCCTCCAGCCTAGCGCAGGCCACCACGGCCCATACCGCGCTGGTGGAGATCGAGAAGTTCCGCGGACAGGCGCCCGCCGTCACTGCCTTCGGCGCGCCGGAATCGGCCAAGGGCATCGACCCCATGTTCCCGGCACTCTGACCCCAAGGGGACGAAAGCGACCCCTTGAGTTTCCTTTATTTTTAAAGTCGTTAGAATCGGGAGCCATCAAGGCTCCCGATTGCCATCCACGGAGGAAAAATGCAGGAATTTATGGCTACCAGCGAACGCCGGGCCGAACTCTACTGGTGGTTCTCCACCCTGTTCGCCGCCGAACTCAGTGATGAGCAGATCGCCGAATATGACACCTATGATGTGCGAAGCTTCCTGAAAAGCCTCTCCACCCTGGATCCGATGCGCGAAGCCGTGGCCGAACTCAACGAGGCCATCGCCCGCCTGCTGGTGCGCCCGGATCGCCAGCTCGAACTCGCCGCCGACTTCGCCGGCCTGTTTCTGGTGGATCCCAAACAGGGCGCCCTGCCCTACGAATCGCTCTATCGTGGCGATGCCAAGCTGCTGATGCAGGCCCCGATGGCCGAGATGCAGGCCCGCCTCGATCGCCTTGGTATCAATGTCAGCGATAAATACAAAGAGCCTGCCGACCATCTGGCCATCGAGCTGGATTTGATGGGCAATCTCATCATCCGTGCGGCGGAAGCCAAGAGCGCGGCCGAGCGGGAACGCTGGCTCGATGAGCAGGAAGCGCTGCTGCACGGCCATCTGCTGGGCTGGTTTGACAAGTTCGAAAGCGCCTGTCGCGCCGCCGACCGGTTTGGCTTCTACGGCGCCAGTGCCCGTCTGCTGGGGGTCTTCCTCAAGATGGATGCCAACTACCTCTCTCTGGTCAAACCGGCACCGTCCGCCGACTGAGGCCGCGATGAAGACAGCCCTGCTTCTGATTGCATGCTGGCTGCTGGCCCTGATCCCGCTGGATCAGGGCATTACTCCCCTGATCGCGCTGCTGTTCAACCCGGATCGCGAGCTCTACGGCACCGCCCAGCTCACCGGCTTTGCCGGCATCCTGCTCACCCTCTACCTTGCCAATCTCGGCGTCGAGGTGGTGTTGCGCCGCCGCTTCCAGATTGCCGGCATGCTGGCGCTGCTGGCCGCCTGGATCGACTTCATCAACAGCAGTGGCAGCGAGTCGCACTTCCTGCTGCTCTATCTGCTCGCCCTCCCCTTCCATCTGCTCGGCTGGCTGGTATTTGTGCGCGGTATTCAAGCATTTGGCCGAGAGAAAGGCTAAAAAACAGCCAATAATATTGCAAATCATGACAGCCAGGTCAGGCACTTCCCAGCGATTACAAGCACATCGGTACAGCACCCCGTAATATTTGCTTACATTCAGCTCCCGTTCAGTTTTACAAAAGCCGATATAGTGCCGCTCCTTTCGCCACACTACACAGGAGCAATCGTATGCCTCCACAGGATGCGCGCATCACAGGCCTCGATCTGTTGCGCGGGCTTGTCATCTTCATGGCCGTTTTTGAGCACTACACCGGTTACCTCAACTACTGGTACATCGATTTCTTCAATCGGGAACATGCCTTGTGGGACAGCTTCTATGTATCACACAAGGCAATGGCGGGACACCTGCTCCCCATGGATCAGCTGACAGCACACGCATCAGCCTGGTTAATCCCCTGGGTCAGCCAGATCTACCTGGCCTTGGCCGCATTCAACCTGAGCCGCCGCGATCAGGCCAACTTCAAACCGCAGCTGGGCAGCAAGCTGGCCCTGTTTGCCAGCATCATACTGATGCTCTATGTCGAAGGGTTGGTCATCGCCCCCAACTTCGGCGAGGCCATCTCGTTCTACCCGGTCATGCTCTGGATGTGCCTGCTGGCGCTCTTCTCCATGGTGTATGCCTGGTTTGGCATCCGCGGCATGCTCCTGCTGACCCTTCTAAGCCTGCTACTGGATCAACTCGGCGTACAGGATCTGCTCGGCCATATCGACAGCTGGATGAAGCTGCACGTTCACCCCGACTATGAGCTGGATGCCCGTCTCGACCTCTTCATGGCCAGTGGCTGTTTCGGCTTTCTCTATGGCTGGTGCTGGCATCAGCGCCCACAATGGCGAGATCGCCTCAACCGTCTGGTACTGACGCTGTCGCTGGTGGCGCTGGCCATCTATCTCATGTTCGGCGAGACAAGCACGGTCGAGCTCAACGACATCTACGCCAACGAACACGAACTGGCGCTGGACATGATCGGCCGAGCCGGGATCTGGGGTATGGAGTTTCTGGTGATCGGTACCGTGCTCTGGCTACACCAACACAATATCCGTCTCTGCTGGCGACCACTCAACTGGATCGGCATGTACTCGCTGACCGTCTTCATCTTCCACAAGAGCATCTTCGTGCACCTGTGGGGCCCCTTGCTACTGTGGTGGACCGCCCGTCAGGGCACCATACTGCCCAACAGTTTTGGCCTTATCATGTTGCTCTGCACCGCCAGCATACTGCTTATTTATGCTTTCCAGCGCTCCGGCATCATCTGTCATCTGATGGGAATGCATCAGGATCGGGACTGGGCGCGGCTATATGGCAAATAAGTATTGGCTGTCGCTGCTAATACTGGTGACGCTACCATTGCAAGCAAAGGAGTTGTTACTGGGCAGCAGCTGGCAACTGGATAGTAACCAGGCCAGTAGTAACGCAACCCAGCACAGCCAACTCTGGTGGGGTTATGAACGGGAGACCCAGGTTGGGCTCCTTTTCACTAACGGAAGCAGTGCCGGGCTGGCACTACCTCTCTATGAAAAGAGTTTTATCGCCTTGGGAGTTGGATCCATGCCAGTGGTTGATAGTACCCGTTTCAGTGCTATGTGGCGCCTGGGATGGCAGCTGGATGATGACCATCAATTGACGTTGTCCCAGCTCGTCGACCTCACTGGCCGTTATGGCCAGCTCTGGTACATGGAGCACAGCCTGCCGCTGCCGGCCGGGCTCTCCCTCAACCTCAGGCTGACCCGGGGCAATCAGGCACACATGGCCGCTTATGATGCTCATGAAGGTTGGCGAGACTGGGGGCTAACCCTGGAGCACAGTTGGGCTTGGCAAAAGTGGCAACTCGACGCAGAAGCGGGTGCCAAGCAGTGGCTCATCAAGGATCGCGATTGGCAACCCGTCGTGAACCTGACCCTGAGCTATCGCTTCAGCTGGTAACACTCACACCACAGGCAACTTCCACGTTTACCAGCGCCCACCTATCTTGGGTCCAGCCAAATGAAAACGCACAGACAGTCAAACCCATCGCATCATTAGGCTCTACAATGCAACTGCTTCCTGCAATCAGGGGGATATCCTGTTGCTGCGCACTCCAGGTTTCCTGACCAAATGGCAACATGCCAACCATGTTGCCAAATTCCATTACAACAGAGTCAATCATCGTCAGCCCTCTTTGCCAGCAAGCCGCACAGCTCAAGCACTAACGCTCTGATCGCGCATGATAAACATCCTCTGTTAGCGACATAACGCTCTCTCGGGATGTCAAAAGGACCACGGTAGCAAGGGCTTGCAACTCAGGCTGAACATCTGTGCCCACAAGCCCTTAACAGGGGAAGAAGGGATTATCTATTGGTACGCAACGTCAGGTCGACTGCGTTCATCAAAGGATGATGATGTCATTGGTGCCGCAGGGGAAAATCCCCTGGCGATAGATATGACTATCTGCCAAACGTCAGGGTGGGAACACCACCATCATCCCGCTCATTGAGCATGCGTGTGAGCGGGGAGTCGCCCGAATAACGGGATCCAGGCTCACTGAGGGAAAATTTGGCCCCCGGTTTTTTTGCCTGCCATGCGTTGCCAAGCTCATCGGCAACCCGCTCCCGCACAGTCAGTGAAGGCTCCTGGTGTGTAATCGCAAACTCTTTGGGAGGGTTGTCTGCAAGAACAGTCGTATCAAACTGCCACAGGGATGCACAGAGCAATAGAGAGAACATAACTACCTCCATCCATCGAAGTCCTCCTTTTTACCGACTCACTGCGTGAGTGTCACCCATAACCCTGTAACCAAATGTTGCTGTCTATCCAAAAGTCTAATTGCCCCCATCAGCCAAAGGTATAAGTTGTTACTTAATTATTAAAAGTATGTATTCAAAGGAGTGACAGATGAGCGAGAGCAAGGTCTACCCGGTCAAACCCCACATCAGCAGCAATGCACTGCTAGACAAGGGCGACTACGCCGCCATGTATCAGGCCTCCGTCGAGGATCCCGATACCTTCTGGGGAGAGCAGGGAAAAATTCTCGACTGGATGAAACCCTATACCAAGGTCAAGAACACCTCCTACGATCCGGGCCATGTCTCCATCAAATGGTTTGAAGATGGCCAGCTCAACGTCTCCGCCAACTGTCTCGATCGCCATCTCGCCGAACGGGGTGACAAGGTCGCCATCATCTGGGAAGGGGACAACCCTGCCGAAGATCGCAAACTCACTTACCGCGAACTGCACAGCGAAGTGTGCAAGTTTGCCAACGTATTGAAAGCACAGGGGGTTCACCGCGGCGACGTGGTCTGCCTCTATATGCCGATGGTACCCGAAGCCGCCATCGCCATGCTGGCCTGTACCCGCATCGGCGCGGTACACAGCATCGTCTTCGGCGGCTTCTCGCCAGAAGCGCTGGCTGGTCGCATCATCGACTCCGGCTCGCGCATCGTGATCACCGCCGACGAGGGACTGCGCGGTGGCCGTCCGGTGCCGCTCAAGAAGAATGTGGATGAAGCGCTCACCAACCCGGAAACCCAGGTCAACAAGGTGATCGTCCTCAAGCGCACCGGCGGCAATGTCGCCTGGCACAATCACCGCGACATCTGGTGGCATGAAGCGACCGCCACCGTCAGCAGCGACTGCCCGCCCGAGGCGATGAACGCCGAAGATCCGCTTTTTATCCTCTATACCTCCGGCTCCACCGGCAAACCCAAGGGGGTGCTGCACACCACCGGCGGCTATCTGGTCTATGCCACCCTCACCTTCAAATATGTGTTCGACTACCACGAAGAGGATATCTACTGGTGTACCGCCGATGTGGGCTGGGTTACCGGTCACTCCTATCTGGTATACGGGCCGCTTGCCAACGGTGCCACCACCATCATGTTCGAAGGGGTGCCCAACTACCCTGCCACCAACCGCATGAGTCAGGTGGTGGACAAGCACCAGGTCACTATTCTCTATACCGCCCCCACCGCCATCCGCGCCCTGATGGCCAAAGGCACCGAAGCCGTCACCGGCACGTCACGCCAGAGCCTGCGCATCATGGGCTCGGTGGGTGAACCCATCAACCCGGAAGCCTGGGAGTGGTACTACCGCACCATTGGTGACGAGCGCTGCCCCATTGTCGATACCTGGTGGCAAACCGAAACCGGCGGCATCCTGATTACGCCGCTGCCCGGCGTCACCGACCTGAAACCGGGCTCGGCGACTCGTCCCTTCTTCGGGGTGCAACCGGCGCTGGTCGACAACATGGGCGAGCCGCTGGAGGGGGCCACCGAGGGCAATCTGGTGATCACCGACTCCTGGCCGGGCCAGATGCGCACCGTGTTCGGCGATCACGAGCGCTTCGAGCAGACCTACTTCTCCACCTTCCCGGGCCGCTACTTCACCGGCGACGGTGCCCGTCGCGACGAGGACGGCTACTACTGGATCACCGGTCGGGTGGATGATGTACTGAACGTCTCCGGCCACCGCATGGGTACCGCCGAAATTGAATCGGCGCTGGTGGCCCATCCCAAGATCGCTGAAGCGGCGGTGGTGGGGGTGCCCCACGAGATCAAGGGTCAGGGTATCTATGCCTATGTCACCCTGATCGCCGGAGAAGAGCCAAGCCGCGAGCTGCACAAAGAGGTGAAGGAGTGGGTGCGTAAGGAGATCGGTGCCATTGCCACGCCGGATGTCATTCACTGGGCGGAGGGGCTGCCGAAGACCCGTTCCGGCAAGATCATGCGTCGCATCTTGCGCAAGATCGCCACCGGCGAGACCGACAGCCTGGGGGATATCTCCACCCTGGCGGATCCGGGGGTGGTAGACAAACTCATTCGCGAGAAGTCGGAAGCTGCCTGATCCCGCTTCGTTTGTTGCTCAACAAAGCCGGCCTTGTGCCGGCTTTGTCGTTTCTTATCCGCCAGCAAACAGCAAGGCGGTAGCTACGGAGCCTTGTCGACCAAAATGTGCAATAAATAGCCAGATGTAGAGATTAGACCAGTAAAATGCTGCTAATTTTCACGAAATCAATATAATTGCGAAATCTGTGTGCCAGGGCACACCGATTTGCGCAGAAAATGGCTAGATTTCTGGTAGTCCACAAGATAGCTGATAGATAGCAGCATTATCATCGAGGATGTACTCAATATGTCGCAAAATCACCGAATTCTCCTGCTCAACGGACCAAACCTGAATCTGCTGGGCAAACGGGAACCGGGTATCTACGGCAGCAAGACGCTTGATGAGATCGTCGCCGATCTGAAGCTTAACGCCAGCGAACTCGGTGTCACTCTGGAACATCTGCAATCCAACGCCGAACATGAGTTGGTCAGCCGCATCCATCAGGCCATGGGTCAGGTGGATTTCATCATCATCAATCCGGCCGCCTTCACCCACACCAGCGTCGCCATCCGCGATGCGCTGCTGGGTGTCGCCATCCCCTTTATCGAGGTTCACCTGTCAAACGTTCATGCCAGGGAGCCGTTTCGTCATCACTCCTATCTGTCTGATGTCGCCAAAGGGGTCATTTGTGGTCTGGGGGCCGATGGCTATCAATTCGCTTTAACCGCGGCCGTGCGCCATCTGCACGCGGCTTGATAATCACTGATCAGATAAAGAAGAAAGAGAATGCTAATGGATATCCGCAAAATCAAGAAGCTGATTGAACTGGTTGAAGAGTCCGGCATCGCCGAACTGGAGATCTCCGAAGGTGAAGAGTCCGTTCGCATCAGCCGCAACTTCGCAGGCCAGGTCACTGCCGCACCGCAGATGATCATGCAGCAAGCAGCCGCTCCGGTTGCCGCTCCAGCCGCCGCCCCGGTTGCCGCTGCGCCGGCCGCAGATGCCGCACCGAGCGGTCACCTGATGCGCTCTCCCATGGTTGGCTCCTTCTACCGCTCCTCCAGCCCGGAAGCCAAGCCGTTCGTGGAAGTGGGTCAGCAAGTCAATGTCGGCGATACCCTGTGCATCGTCGAAGCCATGAAAATGATGAACCAAATCGAGTCTGACAAGGCCGGTGTGATCAAAGCGATCCTGGTTGAAAATGGTCAGGCCGTCGAATTTGACGAGCCGCTGTTCATCATCGAATAAGGGAAATCGCCACCCATGTTGGACAAAGTAGTCATCGCCAACCGCGGTGAAATTGCCCTGCGGATCCTGCGCGCCTGCAAAGAGCTCGGGATAAAGACAGTGGCCGTTCACTCCACCGCCGACCGGGAGCTCAAACATGTGCTGCTGGCCGACGAATCCATCTGTATCGGCAAACCAGCCAGTACCGACTCCTACCTCAACGTTCCGGCCATCATCGCCGCCGCCGAGGTGACCGGTGCCGTGGCCATCCACCCGGGTTACGGCTTCCTTTCCGAGAACGCCGATTTTGCCGAAGTGGTCGAAAAATCCGGCTTCATCTTCATCGGCCCGCGCGCCGAGACCATCCGCCTGATGGGTGACAAAGTCTCCGCCATCGAAGCGATGAAGAAGGCAGGCGTACCGTGTGTACCGGGCTCTGACGGTCCGGTGGACAACGACACCAAGCGCAACGCCGCCATTGCCAAGCGCATCGGCTATCCGGTGATCATCAAGGCCGCCGGTGGCGGCGGTGGTCGTGGCATGCGCGTGGTACGCAGCGAGGCCGAGCTAGCCTCCGCCATTGCCCTAACCAAATCCGAAGCAGGCCAGTTCTTCAAGAACGACATGGTCTACATGGAGAAGTACCTGGAAAACCCGCGCCACATCGAAATTCAGGTGTTGGCAGACGGCCAGGGCAACGCCCTCTATCTGGGCGAGCGTGACTGCTCCATGCAGCGTCGCCACCAGAAAGTGGTGGAAGAGGCGCCGGCACCCGGCATCACCGCCGAAATGCGCAAGTTCATCGGCGAGCGCTGTGTGCGCGCCTGTATCGAGATCGGCTACCGCGGTGCGGGTACTTTCGAGTTCCTGTACGAGAACGGCGAGTTCTATTTCATCGAAATGAACACCCGTATCCAGGTTGAGCATCCGGTCACCGAGATGGTCACCGGTATCGATCTGATCAAGGAGCAGCTGCGCATCGCCGCCGGTCAGCCCCTGTCGATCACCCAGCAGGATATCCGCATCCGTGGTCATGCCATCGAGTGCCGGATCAACGCCGAAGATCCGGCCACCTTCATGCCCTCTCCGGGTCTGGTGCAGCGCTTCCACGCGCCGGGTGGTCTGGGCGTGCGTTGGGACTCCCACATCTATGCCGGTTACAAGGTACCGCCCCACTATGATTCGATGATCGGCAAGCTGATCTGCTACGGCGAGAATCGTGACATTGCCATCGCCCGCATGCGCCATGCGCTGGACGAGCTGGTAGTGGAAGGGATCAAGACCAACGTACCGCTGCAAAAAGAGATCATGAAAGACGAAAACTTCCAGCACGGTGGCACCAATATCCACTACCTGCACAAGAAGTTAGGTCTGTAAGGATCGCTGATAGAGACCCGATGACATTGCACGGTGGCAGTACCAACGCCCACTATCTGCACAAGAAGTTGGGTCTGTAAGGATCTCTGATAGAGACCGGACTTCCGGTGGAAGTCTGCTCCGCAAGGAGCCTCTGCTGAAAAAGGGCCATGGCGACATGGCCCTTTTTTGTTATCCTTGCGCCCCTCAAAATTGTCGGAGGCCAAGGTGAACCGTTTTGCTCTCGCCCGCCGGGAAGCAGCTTTCTGCCTGCTGCTGACCCTACTCTATTTTCTTGCCTGGTATGGCACGGCTTATCTGATCCCGGAAGAGATCGAATGCTGGGACATTCCCCTTTGGTTCCTGCTCAGTTGCGTGGCGATGCCACTGCTGTTCATCGCACTATGTGCCCTGATGGTGGATCGACTGTTTGTGGATATCCCCCTCGATACCCCAGCCCCTTCCGGCAAGGAGTCATCCCATGAATCTTGAGCTGATGCTGCCGCTCTTCATCTATCTGGTGCTGGTGCTGGGGGTGGGTTTCTGGGCCAGCCGTCATAGAGCTGAAGGCAACTTCGTGCAGGAGTACTTCATCGGCAACCGCAGCATGGGCGGGCTGGTGCTGGCGATGACGCTAGTGGCCACCTACACCTCGGCCTCCTCCTTTATCGGTGGGCCGGGCGCGGCCTACAAGATCGGTCTGGGCTGGGTGTTGCTGGCGATGATCCAGCTGCCCACCGTCTGGCTCACTCTGGGAGTACTGGGCAAGAAGTTCGCCATCATCGCCCGCCGGGTCAATGCGGTGACCATCAACGACATGCTGTGGGCCCGCTATCAGAGCAAGGCAGTGGTGATCCTCGGCTCCGTTACTATCATCCTCGCCTTTATCGCGACCATGGTGGTGCAGTTTATCGGCGGTGCCCGCCTGCTGGAGACCGCCACCGGGCTCTCCTACCAGCAGGGGTTGATGCTGTTTGCCAGCTGTGTGCTGCTCTACACCATCATCGGCGGCTTCCGCGCCGTGGTGATGACTGATGCCCTGCAGGGGATCATCATGCTGATCGGCACCGGCGCCCTGCTGGCAGGAATTCTGATTGCCGGTGACGGCCTGCCGAACCTCATCCACCAGCTCAGGGAGATCGATCCCAAGCTGGTAAGCCCGCAAGGGGCCGGCGACATGCTGACCCAGCCCTTTATGCTGAGCTTCTGGATCCTGGTCTGTGTCGGGGTGGTGGGGCTGCCCCACTCGGCATTGCGCTGTTTTGGCTATCGCGACAGCAAGGCGCTCCATCGTGGCATTCTGATCGGCACCGTGGTCAGCGCCCTGCTGATGTTCGGCATGCATCTGGCTGGCGCCCTCGGCCGCGCCATCCTGCCCGGCATGGACAGCCCGGACAAGATCATGCCCTCCCTGATGATGGAAGTGCTGCCCCCCTGGCTGGCCGGGGTCTTCCTGGCTGCGCCGATGGCGGCCATCATGTCCACCATCGACTCCCAGCTGATCCAGGCTTCCGCCACTCTGGTGAAGGATCTCTACCTCAACTATCTGAGTCCAAAGCAGGAGAAGCTGGAAGTGCGCATTCCCCGCCTCTCTCTGCTCTGCACCCTGATCTTGGGCACTCTGGTGCTGCTAGCGGCGTTGCAACCGCCCGAGATGATCATCTGGCTCAACCTGCTCGCCTTTGGCGGTCTGCAGGCGGTGTTCCTCTGGCCACTGGTGCTCGGCCTCTACTGGTCGCGGGCCAACGGCCCGGGCGCGCTGGCCAGCATGGTAAGCGGCATCGTCAGCTATGGGGTACTGAGTCAGTGGGGGATCAAGCTGGCTGGCCTGCACGCCATCGTGCCAAGCCTCACGCTGGCGCTGGTCGTCTTTATCACGGTCAGCCTGCTGACGGCACCGCCCTCGCGGGAAGTGCGCGAGCTTTTCGGGCAGAAATAATAAAAATATAAATTAGGGTTTCCAAAACTATCCCCAAATAGGTGTTTTCCGGTTAGACTGTGCGCCAAGTCACAGAACGTAGCCGCTGTATGCCCGTTAAAGCCACTCGACAAGTCGTTACTCAAGCCCTGCAGCGGCTCGGTTATGCCCTGCTGCTGCCCGTCTCCATCCTGCCGATGGCGGCGTTGATCTACCGGCTTGGGCAACCCGACGGGCTCGATTTGGCGGTGCTCTCCCTCACCGGTCAGGCGATCTTCAGCCAGATGCCGCTTATCTATGCGGTGGCGATCGCCTTTGGCCTGAGTCGGCAGGAGCTGGGCGGACAGACGCTGGCGGGGGCGGTCAACTTCCTGCTGCTCAGCACAGCTTTCAATACGCTAGCCCCCAACCTGCACGCCGACATGATCTGCGGCCTGCTGGCGGGACTCACCACCGCCATTATCTATCCCTGGGTTCACCAGCAAACGCTGCCCCGCTGGCTGCAGATCGCCAGGGGGGAGTTTCCCAGCCTGCTGGTGTCGGCCTTGGCCTGCCTGCTGATCGCCATCCCCCTCTCGCTGCTGTGGCCGCCACTGGAGCGCGGGCTGACCCTGCTCACCTCCGAGCTGCTTACCACGCCGTTTGGCGCCTTCTGCTACGGCACCCTCAACCGCTTGCTGATCCCGCTCGGGCTGCATCAGGTATTGGGTAGCGTCATCGGCCTTGGCGAGAGCAACCTGCAGGCGCTGGCCACCGCCCAACCCCTTCATGAAGGGTATGTGGCCGGTCTCTACCCCATCATCATGTTCGGCCTGCCGGGCGCCTGTTTTGCCATCTGGCTGCACCGCCAACGGATGCAGCGGCTGCCACAGGGCGGGCTGCTGCTCACCCTGGCGCTCACCTCGGCACTGGTGGGTATCACAGAGCCTATCGAATTTCTGTTCGCCTTTACCGCCCCTTGGCTGTTTCTCGCCCACGCCCTGCTGACCGGGCTATCGCTCGCTGTCTGTAGCGGGCTGGGGATCAAGGTGGGCAGTTACTTCTCCGCCGGTATGCTGGATCTGGTGCTGAGCTATCAGGCTGGGGAGCACAGCTTCTGGCTCATTCCGGTCGGTATCCTGTTTTTCGTCGCCTACACCCTGCTCTTTTACCAACTGCTGGAGCGCGCCCCCCTCAGCATGCCGAGCAAGCCCATCGCGGTGGAGCATCCGCGCCTTGCCAGCGTTGCCCCCTCAGACCCGCAGATGCTGGCGATCCAGTATCTCAAGGTACTGGGCGGGATGGACAATCTGGTGGCGATGAGTGTCTGTATCACCCGCCTCAGCCTGCGGGTGCGCGATATTTCACTGGTGGATGAATCTCGCCTGCTGGGCCTGGGCTGCCTCTCCTGGATCCAGCTCAACGACCACCAGCTGGTGCTGGTGCTGGGCCCCAGCGCCAGCCTGATTGAAGGGCAGATCCGCATGCTGGCAGAGCGCCAGTCGGTCCCCCTCGGCCTCAAACCCAATCAGGAGTCGGCCAGCCAGAGCAGCTGGTAACTCAAGCAAACGGCAACCGCTCGGCCACGAAATCCATCAGGGTGCGCAGAGCGGGGGCCAGATGCTCCCGACTCGGATAGATTAGGTAGAACGGGTTGGCCGGAATGGGCTGATCCGGCAACACCTTCTGCAGCCGCCCCGCGGCCAAATCCCCTTCACAGACATGGTGGGGCAAAAGGGCAATCCCCCCGTCATGAAGTGCCATCTCCCGCAGCGCCAGCAAGCTGTTGCTGACACAGGCCCCCTGCGGCCGCCAGCCACCCTCCTGCAATGGCCACACCGGCATGGCCGAGTGCACCAGACAGGCATAGCGGCCCAGCTCGCTCAGCTGTTGCGGCATGCCGTGGGCCGCCAGATAGGCAGGTGCGGCCACCAGATGGCGTGCCACCTGACCGATGCGCCGACAGATGAGGCTGGAGTCTTTCAGCGGCGCCGCCCGCAGCGCCAGATCGTAACCCTCCCCCACCAGATCGAGCTGTTCGTCACTCAGGGTCAACTCCAGCACCACTTCGGGATAGAGAGCGCGAAACTCGGCGAGGATCCGGCCAAGCAATAGAGTACCGGTCGCCTCGGGGGCAGTGATCCGCACCCGCCCCGCCGGGGCCGAGCGCAGCCGTGCCATCGCCAGATTGGCACTGCGGGCCAGTGCCAGCAGCCCCTGACAGTGCTCCACATAGAGCTCCCCCTGCGGGGTCAGGCTCAACCTGCGGGTGGTGCGCTGCAACAGCCGTACCCCGAGCTGGGATTCGAGCCGCGAGATCTTCTGGCTCACCGATGACTTGGGCATACCGAGCAGCTCGGCAGCCCGGGTAAAGCTCCCCTGCTCCACCACGGTGGCAAACAGCCCCATCAACTCCAGATCGACATTGTTCATATATTCAAACAGTCTTTACCGATTACCCATCTTAATCTTGATAATCAACCAGACTAGAGTGAGTGGCAATCCCGAACACAGCGATTTGAAAGGAAAAACCATGAAAGCCATTGCCCTGACTCACTATCTGCCAAGCGACCACCCCGACTGCTTCATCGCCGCCAACCTGCCCGATCCGGTTCCGGGCCCGCGGGATCTGCTGGTGCGGGTCACCGCCACCTCCGTCAATCCAGTAGATACCAAGGTGCGCTCCCCCAAGGCCAAAATTGAAAGCTCGCCCCGGGTGCTGGGCTGGGATGCGGTGGGGGAAGTGATCGCCACCGGCAGCGAAGTGACCCTGTTCAAGGCGGGCGACCGAGTCTGGTATGCCGGTGATATCAGCCGCCCGGGCAGCAACAGCGCCCTGCAACTGGTGGATGAGCGCATCGCCGCCATCGCCCCCACCAGCTTGAGCGATGTGGAGGCCGCCGCCCTGCCGCTGACCGCCATCACCGCCTGGGAGACCCTGTTCGAGCGCTTTGCCCTCACCCGCGAGAGCCGTGGCAAACTGCTGATCATCGGCGGCGCCGGTGGCGTAGGCTCCATCGCCATCCAGCTGGCCCGCCAGCTCACCGGCATGGAGGTGATTGCTACTGCCTCCCGCCCCGAGAGCCGTGAGTGGTGCCTCGAGATGGGCGCCCATCAGGTCGTAAACCACCACAAGTTGCAGGAGGAGCTGACCGCCCTTGGCATCACTCAGGTCGATGCCATCTTCTGCACCAACGCCACCGCCGAGCACTGGGCTACCATGGCAGGGCTGATCCGCCCATTTGGCCATATCTGCACCATCGCTGAATCGAGCGAGCCGTGGGATCTCTCCCTGCTCAAGAGCAAGAGCGTCACCTTCAGCCAGGAGTTCATGTTCACCCGCTCCCTGTTCCAGACCCCGGACATGATCGAACAGCACCGCTTGCTCGGCCGGGTGGCGGCACTGGTCGATGAAGGGGTATTGCAGACCACCCTGACCAGAACCATCCCGTCACTGACCCCGGTCACGCTGGCTCAGGCCCATGCCGAGGTGGAAGCAGGCCGCATGGTAGGCAAGCTGGTGATCGACATGAGCGGCTTTGCCAACTAAGCCCTCCAACGCACCATGATGGGATAAGTTCACCAAGGAGATGCCCCAAACGGGCACAATCAGCGGCACTCATGACAGCCTGTGGCAGACCAACGTCCGACAATCAGCCAAAAAAGAGGCCATTTCGCGAGAAATGGCCTGAATACCTGAACATTGGGGTAACAATCACACACATATCCTTATGCAGGACATATTAGTCTTTGCATCTGGCGTGCCAACAGCAGCATGAATGCGCCAAAACGGCGTCAGCCCGTCCTTGAGCAAGGTGCCGACCTTGCTCTTTTTTTATCTGGCAGACTGTTTACTAGGCAAACAAGTGCAGATAAAAAAATGCCACCCGAGGGTGGCAGTGAAAGATGACGGAACTTGAGCAAAGCGTTCAGCGAAAACCGGTCGTCTTCGCCTGCATAGAGCAATACAGGAACCGTGCCAATCCGGCAAAAGCCCCCGTATCCCTCCACGTCATGGGCAAACCACGACAGCACTGCCCCATGATGGTAGAATCTCGCGGTTTCACATTTATGAAGAGTCGACGCCATGCCCTGGATACAAATTCGAATCAACGCCACTGCCAAGACCGCAGACAAGGTGAGCAACATGCTGCTGGGGCGTGGAGCCCAGGCGGTGACCTTTATGGATGCCAAGGATGTGCCCGTCTATGAACCCATGCCCGGTGAAACCCCGCTCTGGGGCGAGACCGAAGTGATGGGGCTGTTCGATGCCGAAACCGATCCGGCCCCCACTATCGCCTTCTTCCAGCAGATCTTCGGCGAAAATGTCGGCTACAAGGTCGAGCAGCTGGAAGACAAGGACTGGGTGCGCGAGTGGATGGATCACTTCCACCCCATGCAGTTTGGCGAGCGCCTCTGGATCTGCCCGAGCTGGCGCGATGTGCCGAACCCCGATGCAGTCAACGTCATGCTGGATCCGGGTCTGGCCTTCGGTACCGGTACCCACCCCACCACCGCCCTTTGCCTGCAGTGGCTGGACGGGCTGGATCTGGCCGGTAAAACCGTGGTCGACTTTGGCTGTGGCTCCGGCATTCTCGGCATCGCCGCCCTGAAACTGGGTGCTGCCCGCGTCATCGGCATCGACATCGACCCGCAGGCCATTCAGGCCAGCCGCGACAACGCCGCACGCAACGGCGTCGCCGACCAGATTGAGCTCTACCTGCCGGCCGACCAGCCGCAAGATGTCGAAGCGGACGTGGTGGTCGCCAATATCCTGGCAGGCCCGCTGCGCGAACTGGCTCCGCTGATCGCCGGCCACGGCAAGCCGGGCAGCCTGATGGCCCTCTCCGGCGTGCTGGAGAGCCAGGCCCCGGAACTGGAAACTATCTACGGCCAGTGGTTCGAGATGGACCCGACCGCAGTCAAGGAGGAGTGGTGCCGCCTCTCCGGCCGCAAGCACGGCTAAACATAGCTCCCACTCTCAAGGCGGCAAGTCAGCATCTTTATTAAACAAGAGCACCCACGGGTGCTCTTGTTGTTTCTCCCCCCTTTCCTACTCTGGGGGACGGTTCACGCTTCTCTGGCCAATAAGGGATTAACATCGTTCTTCCACATCATTGAGGCCCTGCCATGAGCGAATACCAGAAGATGATTAGCAGCCAACCGTACAACTGCATGGCACCCGAGCTGGCCCTGTTGCGCCGGGAAGCGGCACGGCGCTATCGCCGTTTCAATCAGGCGGAAGATGAGGCA
This sequence comes from Aeromonas sp. 602200, assembly GCF_049173895.1. Lineage (NCBI taxonomy): Bacteria > Pseudomonadati > Pseudomonadota > Gammaproteobacteria > Aeromonadales > Aeromonadaceae > Aeromonas > Aeromonas sp. 602200. Next base: position 42,899 of record NZ_JAAKSL010000016.1, on the reverse strand, counting down.
GAGCAGCGGGCACTACTGGCGGAGCTGATTGGCAAATTGGCTGAGAATGCCTTTATCTGCCCGCCCCTCTACTGTACCTATGGCCGCCACATCCACCTGGGCAAGGACTCCTACATCAATATGGGAGCGACCCTGCTGGACAATGCCCCCATTCGCATCGGCGCCCATGTGATGATTGGGCCAAACGTGCAGATCTATACCGCAGCCCATGCGCTGGAGGCCGACGAACGGATTCAGGGCACAGAGACGGCACTGCCGGTCACCATTGAAGACAAGGTCTGGATTGGGGGCGGCGCCATCTTGCTGCCCGGCGTCACCATAGGGCGGGAGGCGATCGTCGGCGCGGGTGCCGTAGTCACCAAAGATGTACCGGCCGGTGCTCGGGTAGTCGGCAACCCGGCCCGGATCCTGCCAGCCACAAACAGGGCATAAGGCAGCCAACCGGGTTGTATGCCGATACCGCCATCAACTCACAACAGCCCCGACACCCCATAAAAAAATAAAGCCCAATGTCACGAAGACGTTGGGCTGTTAAAAGGTGCTACGGAATTGCGACTCTCATCGCAGAAAAATTAGAAGGAGTGCCCTTCTAAACTGGCAGGGAGATATTAGCGAATGCGCAAACGTTTTACATAGTGAAATACCACAGGATTGCGAGGTACATCGCACTATTTAAATAATTACCTGCTATGGCACGCGAAGCCTCTTTGAGCCATTTATTTTCCCCAATCACTCTGGTTACTATTCACGGTTAAACAGAAAAGCCCCGATTTCTCGAGGCTTTGCTTCTCTCAACCGCAACGTGGCCAAAAAGTCAGAAACGGCGGACAAACTCATCGATGGGCAGCTCGCGCAGTTTACGCGCTTCCAGCATGGGGGTACCGAGATAGAGGAAACCCACCAGCTGATCCTCTGCCGCCAGTCCCAATCCCTTGTTGATCTGCTCATCGAAGATAAACCAGCCGGAGCGCCAGATGCCGTTGAAACCCTGCGCCTGCGCCGCCATCTGCATCGCCATCAGGGCACAACCGGCAGAGAGCTCCTGCTCCAGTTTCGGCACCTTGGGGTGATCCTGATAACGGGTTGCCACGGCGACGACCAAGGGCGCCCGCAGCGGCGCTTCACTGCACTTCTTGATGCTCTCTTCATCTTCGCCACGAGCACGGGCCACCTCGGCCAGCAGCTTACCCAGCCGTTCGCGCCCCTCCCCTTCGAACAGAATGAACTGCCAGGGGGTCAGGGTGCCGTGATCCGGGGCGCGCAAACCCGCCTTGAGGATATTGTCGAGCACCTCACCGCTCGGGGCGGGATCGGCGAGACGGCCACAAGAGTGGCGATTGAGCAACAGGGTGAGGGCATCCATGGGCAATTCCTTCTCTGGGGCAATGATGGCGCTACCTTAGCACAGCACCGAATGAAGAAAACCCCTGAGGCTCAGGGGTTTATCGCACTATAAAGGGCAAGAAGGCGCCGCTGGCTAGATGATCGCAGCCAGCTCGGCCCCTTGCCGGATGGCGCGTTTGGCATCCAGCTCGGCAGCCACGTCGGCTCCGCCGATGATATGCACTGGCTTGCCTGCCGCCTGCAACCCGGCCTGCAGCTCCTTGAGGGGCTCCTGCCCGGCGCAGACGATCACCTGATCCACCGGCAGACACTGTTTGGTCTCGCCCACCTGAATGTGCAAGCCCTCGTCATCGATCCCCAGATATTGTACCCCGGAGAGCATCTGCACCTTGCGGTTCTTGAGCACGGTACGATGGATCCAGCCGGTGGTCTTGCCAAGTCCGTCACCCACCTTGCTCTCCTTGCGCTGGAGCAGCCAGATCTGGCGCTCGGGGGCGTCGATTTCAGGAACCGTGAGGCCACCGCGCTCGCCAAGCTGTTTGTCGATGCCCCACTCCTTGAGCCAGTGATCACGGTGCCCATCGGCATCCATCTCCACCTTCTTCTCGACCAGATACTCAGCCACATCGAAACCGATGCCGCCGGCACCGATCACCGCCACCTTCTGGCCGACCGGTTTGTGATCCCGCAATACGTCGAGATAACTCATCACCTTGGGATGTTCGATGCCCGGAATATTGGGGGTGCGCGGACGAATACCGGTAGCGAGGATCACCTCGTCAAAACCGCCGCCGAGCAGACTCTCGGCACTCTGGCGCTGGCCGAGATAGAGCTCGACGCCGCACTTCTCCAGCCGTTTGGCAAAATAACGCAGAGTCTCGTGAAACTCCTCCTTGCCCGGGATCTGCTTGGCGAAGTTGAACTGGCCGCCGATTTCGCTGGCCTGATCGAACAGGCTCACCTGATGACCGCGCTCGGCGGCGTAACAGGCGAACGCCAGCCCGGCCGGGCCCGCCCCCACTACCGCCAGCTTCTTGGGCTGGGGCACGCGGCCAAAGGTCAGCTCGGTCTCGAAACAGGCGCGGGGATTGACCAGACAGGAGGCGCGCTTCTGCTTGAACACATGGTCAAGGCAAGCTTGATTGCAGGCGATGCAGGTGTTGATCTCGTCCGCCCGATTTTCGGCCGCCTTGATGACAAATTCGGGATCAGCCAGGAAGGGGCGCGCCATGGAGACCATATCCGCCTCGCCACCCGCCAGAATCCGCTCTGCCACCTCTGGGGTGTTAATCCGGTTGGTAGTGATAAGCGGCACCTTGAGATGCTTTTTCAGCTCGGCGGTCACCCAGCTGAAGGCGCCGCGCGGCACGCTGGTGGCGATGGTGGGAATACGCGCTTCGTGCCAACCGATACCGGTGTTGATCAGGGTCACCCCCACCGCTTCCAGCGCTTTGCCAAGGGCAATCACCTCTTCCAGGGTCGAGCCCTGCTCCACCAGATCCAGCATGGAGAGGCGGAAGATGATGATGAAATCCGTGCCCACCCGCTCACGGATGGCGCGGACAATCTCCACCGGGAAGCGCATCCGGTTTTCGCTGCTGCCGCCCCAGCCATCGGTGCGCTTGTTGGTGCGTTCGCAGATGAACTGGTTGATGAGATAGCCTTCCGACCCCATCACCTCGACCCCGTCATAACCGGCCGCCTTGGCCAGCGCCGCAGTGGCGGCGAAGTCGCGAATGGTGCCGCGGATCTGCCGCTCGCTCATGGCCCGCGGCTTGAACGGGGAGATGGGAGCCTTGAGGGCGCTCGGCGCCAGGCTGAACGGATGGTAGGCATAGCGGCCCGCATGAAGGATCTGCAGCGCTATCTTGCCCCCCTCCTGATGCACGGCGCTGGTCACCTTCTTGTGCTTGCTCACCTGCCAGGGAAAGCTCAGCTGAGAGCCGTGAGGCACCAGCCGACCGCGCAGGTTGGGGGCAATGCCGCCGGTGACGATAAGGCCAACGCCACCACGGGCGCGCTCGGCGTAAAAGGCGGCCAGCTTGTCAAAACCGCCCTTCTCCTCTTCGAGGCCGGTATGCATGGAGCCCATCAAGACGCGGTTGCGCAGCTGGGTAAAACCAAGGTCGAGCGGGGTCAGCAGGGTCGGATAGCGGCTCACGATGCCTCCAGTTAATTTTTTGTTATCAAACTGAGGCTAGAGTAAAGAATCGAAAATTCTTTTTCAAACAAATGTTTGGACAATTTTTCAGCGAACAGCCGTGCCCTGAACGAAGATAGACGGGATCCGCCAGTCGGAAATGGCAATTTCGCCCGCAACTGGTTAATAATGGCTCTTCTCTACCCATTAACAGGGCGATAACGCGACTATGTCTATTTTCAAAGGTCTGGGTTGGTTGTTCCGCAGCCTGTGGCGCCTGCTCAATTTCACCCGGCTGATGCTGGTCAATCTGCTGTTTCTCATCGTAGTGCTGGTCATCGTCTTCAGCGTCAGCCAGAAAGAGGCTCCCAAGGCGCCCATCGAAGGGGCGCTGACCCTCAATCTCAACGGCGTGCTGGTGGAGCAACGCTCCCAGACAGACCCCACCGTACAACTGCTGCGTCAGATGGACAGCAGCGACGAGCAGCCGAGCGAGATCGTCCTCTCCGACCTGCTATGGGCCATCAAGAATGCCAAGGATGACGAGCGCATCAAGGCGCTGGTGATCAAGCCGCAAGGGCTGCAGGGAGCCAACTTCACCAAACTGCAGGAGGTGGCGAGTGCCATCGACTCCTTCCGGGAGAGCGGCAAACCGGTGATTGCCATGGCCGACTTCTACACTCAAGGCCAGTACCTGCTGGCGGCCCACGCCGATCACGTGCTGCTCAACCAGAGCGGCGCCGTGGTGATCGAGGGGCTTGGGGTCTACCAGACCTACTTCAAGTCGGCGCTGGAGAAGCTCAACATCACCCCGCATGTATTCAAGGTCGGCACCTACAAATCCTTCGTCGAACCCTATACCCGCGACGAGATGTCCCCCGAGAGCAAAGAAGCGAACCAGCGCTGGCTGGATCAGCTGTGGCAATCCTATGTGGCTGACGTAGCCGAGCAGCGGGAGATCGAACCCGATGCGGTCGCACCGGGCAAGGAGCGCTTCCTCGAGCTGCTGCGCAAAGCCGGTGGCAATGCCGCCAACTACGCCCTCGACAACGGGCTGGTGGATCAGCTGGCCACCCGCGACGAGATGACCCAGGCGGTCATTAAAGAGGTGGGTGAAGCGGACGACCACGGCTGGAAAGGGGTCGGCCTGAAAGAGTATCTGGCTGCCATTCCGGAACAATATCCCCAGAGCGGCAAGGATGAGGTGGGTCTGGTGGTCGCAAGCGGCGCCATCATGGATGGCGTCCAGCCTGCCGGCACCATCGGCGGCGACAGCCTCTCCGACCTGCTGGCCGATGCCCGCCGCGATGACAAGGTCAAAGCCGTGGTCCTGCGGGTCGACAGCCCGGGCGGCAGCGCCTTCGCCGCCGAGCAGATCCGCGCCGAGCTACTGGCCCTGAAACAGGCAGGCAAACCGGTAGTGGTCTCTATGGGCAGCTATGCCGCCTCCGGTGGCTACTGGATCTCCGCCGATGCGGACAAGATCTTCGCTTCCCCGACCACACTCACCGGCTCCATCGGGGTATTCGGCATGTTCGCCACCATCGACAAGGCGTTGGCCCAGTTCGGTGTCCATACCGACGGGGTTGGCACCACAGATTACGTCGGTGTCGGCCCGACCCGCGCCCTGCCGGATCACGTCGGTCAGGCCATCCAGCTGAGCGTGGAGGATACCTACCAGCGCTTCATCGGTCTGGTGAGCAAGGGCCGTGGTCTGAGCCCGGAAGAGGCCGAAAAAGCGGCCGAAGGCCGAGTCTGGACCGGCGAAGATGCCAAGGCCCTGGGTCTGGTGGACGAGTTCGGCAATCTGGATGACGCCATCAAGGCCGCCGCCGAACTGGCCAACCTCAAGGAGTGGCAGGTCACCCCCATCGAGCAGGAGGAGTCCACCAAGGACAAGTTCCTGCGCCAGCTGTTTGACAGCAGTGCCCAAGTGCTGGCCCCCCAGTTGCAAAGCTGGCTGCCGGCTGGATTTGGCAAGGCATTGGTGGAAGTGAACCGCAGTCTTGACCCGCTCACCCGCTTCAACGATCCGCAAGGCACCTACGCCTTCTGCCCGGTCTGCGTGCAGTGAGCAAGCGGTGACTCACCCATAAAAAACGGCGACCAGATGGTCGCCGTTTTCTTTATTCAGCCAGTGCGCGCGGCACCGCCAACTTGCTCAATCAGGGATTGAGGCGGGTCGGCATACCGGTACGCTGTTCCAGCACCTGCTTGACCACGTTGGAGTCAGACTCGGCGTGAGCGATGAAGCGGGTGATGGCCGGTGTCATCGGGAGCGGCACGGAGGCGGTGGAGTTGAACTCCTCCTCGGTGCGTGACAGCGGCTCGTGTACTTCCATGTAGCGACCGCCATCCGGCTCGACCGTGGTCTTGACCGGCTGGTTGACGAACTGGACGCGGGTGCCGACCGGCACGTTGTCGAACAGATACTTGATGTCGTCAGCGCGCAGACGCACGCAACCGCTGCTCACCCGCAGACCGATACCGAAGGTGGCGTTGGTTCCGTGGATGGCATAGAGGTTGCCGATGTAAAGGGCGTGCAGACCCATGGGGTTATCCGGACCGGCTGGCCATACTGCCGGCAGGGTCTTGCCCTGGGCGGCATAGCGACGACGGATGTTCTCGGTCGGGGTCCAGGTCGGATTGGCGCGCTTGCGCTCTACCTTGGTGATCCAGTTCTCCGGGGTGTTCACCCCCAGCTGACCGATGCCGATGGGCAATACCTGTACCACGTTCTTCCCTTTCGGATAGTAGTAGAGGCGCATCTCGGCAACGTTGATGACGATCCCTTCGCGGGGCGCGTTGGGCAGGATCAACTGGTGAGGGATGATCAGGGTGCTGCCCGCTTTGGGCAGATAGGGATCAACGCCCGGGTTGGCTTCCATGATATTGGTCAAACCCAACTGAAACTCGGAGGCAATCTGCTCCAGCGGACGATTGTCCGCAGGCACCACATATTCCAGATTCTCACCGATCAGACGGCTGTTGGCCGCAGGCAGACGGTACTCGACGGCGGCAGCCTGCTGGCTGATCAGCGCAAGTGTGCATAAAAGGGCCGAAGCGGCAGTGCGAAGGGGGCTCATAAAATTCCTGTGTGGTTTCCTGTACCAAATGGGCCGGAGGCCATCTTATCTTCGGTCTGCCGGTGGCGGGTCAACCTGCACCACGGCGCCAAATAACCGAGCGCGCATTCTTTCCCGAGTCGGCCAAAATTTCAACTTCCATATGTTGCTTTTCTTGTTAAAAGTGGCCGTTTTCGGTGTGATGCTTATCAACAGAGCAAAAGCCCCCTTGGCAAGTCGCCATTGAAAGAGAGATGTACAGCATAGCCCCCTCTCTGCGGACCAACCCCGCCCCCTTAGACCACAGCGCTGTGCCACCTGGTGTCACGGTTGCAGCCCTGGCTGAAACGTTTGTCACCTCGGAGGAGATAGGCCAATGTTGACTGTGGCACTTTCATTGGAGCGAAAAGGTGGAAAATAGCGCTTCGACTACAGCAGGGACTGGCTGCCACCATAAAAAAACCGCTCCGAAGAGCGGTTAATGGAGCCACCAGGCAACCATAAAAGGGACTTCAAGCGTTGTCATTGGAATTACTGGACGGCCGCTTCCCCCGCCGCACCACTCTGCTCTTTGAGGAAGCTGATCCAGGGGGATGCCCGACCGCTGACGTTGCCATTCTGAGCCGCCTGGGTGAAGGCGTTGAGGGCCTCCTTCGGCTTTTGTTGCTCAAAATAGGCGACCCCGGTCAGGAACTTGAGATCCGCCCGCTGTTCACCATTTGCATTGGCTGCCGGTTTGGCGGCCAGCGCCACCAGATCCTGATAGCGTTTGCTCTGGATCATCATGCGCGCCATTTTCAGCTGCAATTCGGCGCTCGGGGCCAGCTGGTAGGACTTGGCAAGGGTGTCGATGGCCGGATCCAGCTCCTTGGCCTGATGCCAGTAGTTGGCCAGGGTCTTGTAGTTGCCAGCGCTCTGCTCAATCACCCCGTCCTTCATCCCCTTCTCCATCACCCGTGCGGCGCGATGGGGAATGCCGGTGAAGGCGAGGTAGTTGGCGAGACGCTGCAGCTCGGCAGCCTCGGTCAACATGCCGAGGTTGTAGGCCGACTCCAGCGCCGCCAGCGCCTTGCCATCGTTGCCTGCCTGCATATGCATGGCCGACAGCTGGGTCCAGTACTTCTTCTTCTCCGGGAACATATTGACCAGAGAGGTCAGCACCTCGGTCGCCGGTTTGTACTGTTTCAGCTCGTAGTGAGCGCCCATCTTCAGCAGATACCAGGACTCCGGCGCTTTACCTGCCGACAGCTTGATCGCCTGATCCACCGCCGGGATCGCGTCACGGTACTGCTTGAGCTGCACGTGGGCGTTGGCCAGCGTGATATAGGCATGGGAGTTGGGCTTGTCATCCTTGCCCTGGTTGGCAAACCACTCCTTCATGGTCTTGATCGAGCCCTGATAATTACCCTCAGCCATATAGAGCTGGGCCAGGTTGTAGCGCACCTGCTGGGCCACCGGTGGCGGCAGGCCGCCTGTCGCGATGGCATCGGCAAAGTACTTGGTCGCCTGACCGTATTTCTCCTGCTGGGCGGCTACGAAACCGAGAGTCTGCAATATGACCCCCTTGTCGTAGACCCGATCACCCACGCTGGAGAGTGCCTCCTGCAATCTGGCATTCGCCAGACCGTATTGCTTGTCAGTGATCAGCTCCTGCGCCTTGTTGACCGCCCGATAGGCCCGATCCGACAGGGCCGGCTGCTCGGCGGCCCAACTGGCGGTGCTGAGCAGCACCGCCATGGCGACCGGGGCGAGGATCATCTTGTGTAACTTGTTCATCGCCACCTTCCTTAGTTGACCGCAAACTCGATCTCTTGCTGCATACGGCTCGCCTGCGGCTTGCCATCCACCATGGCCGGTTTGAACGTCCACTTGGCGATGGTTTTGCGCGCCTCTTTGCCGAGGTCATAGCTGCGCGGCTCTTCCTTGACGATCCGCACGTTGCTGACGGTGCCGCGCTCGGTGACGGTGAACTCCACCAGCACCTTGCCGGAGGCCAGGCCCGCCAGCGCCGCCTTGCGGGGCATCATGGGCTCGAAGGTTGCCAGCGGAATGGCGCCGTTGTTGCCACCGACTCCGCCACCACCGCCGCCGGTGCTGTAGGCCCCCAGCGCGTTGCCACCACCGATGTTGACCGGGATGTCGAGCTTGGGCATGTCCATCGGCGCGCTCTCCATCTTAGGCCGATCCGTGCTGGCCACTTCCATCTCGGGAGGCGGTGGCGGACGCTTGGGCGGCGGCGGTTTGGGCAGCTCCCGCTGTTTCTCTTGCAGGGTCTCCTGGGGCTTGAGGCGGATGAAATCGGTCATGCTGACGTCTTCCTTCTCCACCAGCTCCCGGTGATCCGGTGTGATCAGCTTGTTCATTCCCAGAAACAGAAAGAACACCACCACACAGGAGACCGCCAACGATATCAGGTATCTCATAGGTCTCTCTCCGGCATCAGCTGCTCTTGTCTGCCGCGATGGAGATGTTCTGGACACCGGCCATGCGGATCTGATCCATGACCTGCACCACCAGACCGGAACGGGATTCGTTATCGGCCTGGATCACCACGGCGCTCTCCGGGTTTTCGGCCCGCAGCCGCTCGATGTTGGCGCGTACCGCCCCCACCTCGACCACCCGCTTGTCGACCCAGACCTGACCGTTTTCGCGCACCGCGACCATGATATTGCCCTTCTTCACCGTCTCGGCCGTGCTGGCACTGGGACGGTTGATCTCGACACCGGACTCCTTGACGAAGGAGGTGGTGACGATGAAGAAGATCAGCATGATGAACACTATGTCCAGCATGGGGGTCAAATCGATAGCCGCCTCGTCAGCACCGCTGTCGCTGTAACGTTTTCTCATAGCAGAAACTCCTTGCTTGTTCTGTGCCCCCGGCAGGCCATGCCTCGCCGGGGGTATGCATCCTGCATCAACCGTGTTTCAGGTTGTCTTCCAGCTTTTGCACCGCCAGTTTGGCCTTGTGATCGAGCTGGTTGACAAAAAACAGGCCGGAAAGGGCGGCGATCATGCCCGCCATGGTCGGTACCGTTGCCTTGGAGATCCCCGATGCCATCGCCCGCGGCGAACCGGTGCCGGTGATGGCCAGGGTGTCAAACACCTGCACCATCCCCACCACAGTGCCGAGCAGCCCCATCAACGGGCAGAGAGCGATCAGCACCTTGATGACCGGCATCCCCTTGTCCACCGCCATGGCAACCCGTGAGACCAGCTCGCGCCGGATCTGCTTGGCAGACCAGGAGAGATGATCGGTACGGGCCAGCCAGGTGGCCTTGGTCTGCTTCACCTGCTTGGGGTAGACCGCCATGAAGTAGAACCAGCGCTCCAGCAACAGGGCCCACATCATCAGGGTCAGGAAGAACAGGGCGACCAGTACATCGCCCCCCAATCCCAAAAACCGGCGGACCGACTCGACTTCTTCAATCAACCAGAACCACATGGGTGACTCCTTACGCTGCGGCTTTGGAGGCGTGCAGACGTTCCTGATAACGGGCAACGAAACCGGCGCTCTGCTCTTCCAGCACCTGGATCAGACGACGGCTCTGGGTCTGCACAATGGTGTAGAGGAACAGCATGGGCACCGCGACGACCAGACCCTGCATGGTGGTCACCAGCGCCTCCGAGATACCGCCCGCCATCAGCTTGGGATCGCCGGTACCGAACAATGTGATGGCCTGGAAGGTGGCAATCATCCCCACTACAGTACCGAGCAGGCCCAGCAGCGGCGCGACGGAAGCGATCAGCTTGATGATGCTGATGCCCTTCTCGAACTTGGGCACGTTGCGCAGGATGATCTCGTCGAGCTTGGACTCCAGATCCTCGATGTTGTCACCGCGATGGCTCTGGTAGGCCCCCAGCATGTCACCAATGGGGTTGCCCTTGATGATCTGATCAGATTTCAGCTGCTTGCGCATGGACGAGCCGATCAGCGACAGGCGGATACCGCAGAAGATGGCCAGCAGGGTACCGAGCACGCCGAGCACCATGATGACGTAACCCACTTCACCACCCTGATCGATCCGCTCCTTGAGAGTCGGTGACTGCACCAGCAGAGAGAGGATCACGCCGCGAGACGGGTCGATAAAGATGGGCTTGACCCCGTCACCGCCCTGTTCAAACTCGGCGATCGGTGCCAGCACCCCCTTGTCAGGTTGACGGGAAAGCTGCTCGAACTTGCCGGTCTCCGGCACGAAGGTGAGGTACTTGCCTTCGGAGACAGTGTTGAACTCACCGATCTGGGTGACCGTCTTCTCGGCCTGGTTGCCTTCGCCGTAGACCACAGTCGCCGGGATCTGGCTCACCTTGCCACCGTCCACCATGCGGCTGAGGGTGGTGGTCCAGAACGCTTCCAGATCGTCGCTGGAGGGGAGCTCTTTACTCTCGGCCAGACGGGTCAGCAGCGCGGTCTGTTCCGGATGCTCGACCCGACGGGCGGAGGCGTTGAAGATCCCCTTGAACTCACCGGCGAACTGACGCAGTACGCCGAACATCTCGCCCATGTTGCCGGAACGCTGGCGCAGGGTTTCGGTCAGTTCGGTCAGCTGCTTGTCGTTGGCATCAAAGGTCGCCTTGAGCTGCTCGCCCTTGGCGGTTTCGGCAGCCAGCTCGGCCTTGGCCTTGGCCAGCAGCGCCCCCTGCTCGTTCTTGTCAGCCAGGAAGCGGGCTTCCCGCTCCTTGTTGAGTTGGGATTCGCTCAGGCTGGAGGCCTTGACCTGGTTCAGCAGCGCATTGAGATCCACCGGTTTTTCGGCGGCGGTCACCGGCAGGGTGACCAGGGTTGCTCCCGCAATCAGGGAGGCAATCGCAAGTTTGATTCCTTTCATGATGCTTTCTCCGCAGTTTGAACCGGCAGCTTGATCAGCGCGGGAGGCGCCTGTTTCTTGGCGATGCGAAGGCCCTGTTCAACCGCACTGCGATACTCCTGGGGCAACTCTTCCCACTGGCGAGTCTTCTTGTTCCACATCCCGGTCTCATTGCCATCCGGGGATTGATAGAGCAGCGCGATGCGACCAACGCGCAGGAACTCGTAGGTCTTCTCGCTGCCATCCTTGTCCAGGCTCGCCTTGTAGGATTCGATGGTGCGGCTGAAGCCCTCCTCGATCTGGTAGGCCTCCAGGATCTTGCGGTACTTCTCGGAGATGGTGACATCGGCCCGGTTCATCAGGTCGGTCAGGGCTGCTACGCGGTCCTCGCGCTCGACCTTCTGGAACGGCAGATCCAGCGCCACAAACTGCTCGAGGGAGTCGATCATCTTGAGCATCAGGGGGACAACTTCGGTGCTGGTCTGATCAATCTGGGCGATCTGCTTTTGCATCGACGCCAGCTCGGCACTCTGGGACTCGACCATCTTGCTCACCTGCTCGTTGTAGGTGCGCAGACTGTCGACCTGACGCAGGGCTGCCTTGTACTGGGCCAGTGCGGATTCGGCAGATTCGGCATAGCTGTCGATCTTCTGCTGGGAAACTTTGGATGCGTTGTCGGTGGCGGCTTGAGCGTCCACGGCCTGACCGGCAGTGGCGGCACTCAGATTGAAGCTGGTCAACAAGGCGGCCGAAACCAGGCTGCCAAGGAGCGCTTTCTTCATTGTAATGGTCCTTGTCTTCATAGGATTACCCTATCTCCGTAACTTCCTTGGACGTTGGGCACAGCCGGCCCGACCGGGCCGACTGAGGTTGTATATCAACGGGGTTGATTAGAACTTCTGGGTGTAGTCGATGTAGTAGACCCGTCCGTCAATGCTGTAGAGGTATTCATCGTAGGTGTAACCATCATTTGACAGGGAAGGTCCACGGTTGAACATGTTCTTCACGCCGGTCTGGATCTTGGCATTCCAGCTGGTATCGACCGCGACGTTCAGGTTCCAGATGGTGTTGGAAGCAATATGGCCCTCTTCCTTGTCATCCACATAGTCCTGGCTCTGGGAGTCGATATAGTTGGTGCTCAGGTAGGTATCCAGATTCCACAGCTGCGGGAAGTTGGCACCGATCCCGGAGTTGAAACGGAAATCGGGTTTGCCATTCCAGCCCTTCTTGTCAACCATTGGGCCACCAGCAAACAGACCTTCCTCATATTTCAGGATGTAGCTGCTGCCAAAGTCGTATCGCAGGGTGAAGGAGTTGAAGTCGTACTTGTAGTCCGCCTTGAAGTCGATACCACTGGTCTTGAGTTGCCCCAGGTTGACCATGCCGGCATAGACCTTCTCGACATCGCCGTTGGCGTCACGAATGACGTTCGGGTTGCTGCCGGTATTGAGCTCCTGATAGAACTGGGTCTGGGTGGTAGCCAGCTGGATTACGTCATCAATCTTGATGTAGTAGTAATCGAGCGACAGGTTCAGATTGTCCAGCGGATTGTAGGCCGCCCCGATAGTGAAGGTATTGGCGGTCTCTTCCTTCAGGTTCTTGTTGGATTGGCGCGTTGTCTCGTACTGCTCTTCGGAACAGTTTGCAATACCATTGGCCTGGCAGTAGACATAGTCCTTGGCAAAATCCGCTGACTGGGCATCCGCCGCATAGAGATCATTCAGACCCGGCGCGCGGAAAGACTGGGACCAGGAGGTACGGAACATCAGCTGGTCGAGTGGCTGATAACGCAGACTCGCTTTGGGCGAGAAGGCGCTGCCAAAGTCGCTGTACTTGTCATAACGACCCGCCAGGTTCAGCTCGATCTGCTCGGTGATGGGGATCAGGCTCTCGATGTAGGTGGCAAACACATCGCGCACACCGCTACCGGAGTTGCCGGATGAACCCAGTACGTTACCCGCTTCGGACTGGCTGTCGTAGGTGTCGGAATAAACCCAATCGTTATACTCGGCACCCAGATACCAGCTGACCGGGCCAGCAGGCAGTTCGCCCATCTCCCAACCCAGACCGCCATACCACTGGAAGAAATCCATCTTGGAGTTGCGGCTGGTGGTATAAGAGAGATCCTTGGTGGCATCAGCGGAGAAGCTGCCGTTGACGAAGTTTCCACTGTTTACCTGAGTCTGAACCGCCGGCTCCAATACATAGCCATTACCAATACTCTGGTTATCTGTCTTGGAGTACATGTAACCGGCGTTCCACTCCAGATCGCCAACCGCCTCGGTCGGAACCATCCCTTCAAAACCCAGGTTCAGGGTACCGGTCAAGTCGGTCACTTCGTTGTCACGGGGACCGACGTTGTTGAAGCGGTAGTAAACCGTCGCAGCCTTGGCGGTGCTGAAGTTGTTGGCAGACAGGACTGCAGCGCTTTCAGGGGTGGAGCCATCCACGGTGAAGGCACCAGCAGCAGGGGCGAAACGACCAAAACTGGTGACCCGGGAACCAATCATCTGTGGCACGAAATCCACATTGTCGTTGATATGGTAGCGGCCGTTGACATAGACGGTGTCGCGAGTACGCGAGGCGGTCTTGGCTGCGACCTGGGCAAAGTCGAAGCGGCAAGCCGTACCCTTGGTGACAAAACCGGCGCCGGTGCTTTCACAGTCGACCCCATTCAGAGTACGGGTTACGGTCTTGCCAGTTGCCGCGTCTACTCCCTTGATATTGCGACCATAGAGGCTAGGAGACTCAGCCCCCTGCTTGGCCAGATAGTCACGATCCTTGTAATAGATCTCGTCTTTCACATCATGCTCGTAGACCATCATCAGGGAACCTTTCTCACCCGAAATACCGCTGACGATGGAACCACTCTGTTCGTCACCACCTTCCTCGGTCGGTGAACCGACGCGCCCCTGGAATGACAAACCTTCAAAACCCTCTTTGAGGATCACGTTGATAACGCCACCGATGGCATCAGAACCATACAGGGCAGAGCCACCGTCCAGGTTCACTTCCACCCGCTCAACGGCCGCCATGGGGATGGTGTTGAGGTTGATGGCGGTGCCCCCCATGGAGGGAGAACCGGCGATACGCTTGCCATTGAGCAGCACCAGTGTGCGATCTTCACCAAGGCCACGCAGCCCTACGGTGGCTTGTGACTGGGCTGAGCTACCGGAGGATGGAGAGAAACCACCAAAGGAGTTGTAGGAGGCCTGTTTCAGATAATCAGCCACAGTCTGCTGGCCAGACTGTTCAATTTGGGCCTTGCTGACAGAGACAACCGGAGTCGCCCCCTCAACATCAACACGAGAGATACGGGAGCCAGTGACTTTGATTTTCTGCAGTTTTTCGACGTTCTGCCCTTCTTCGGCAGATACGGATGGGGCCGCCGCAAGGCTCGCCAAGGCGAACGCAATCGCAGCAGAGATTCTGCTCTTCCTAAGCATCGCTTATATCCTTCCTGGTTGTTTATTGTTTGCTTCCTGATACCGCCCTCTTTGGAGCGATGCGTAAGGCTTATCAATCTTTGACTGGCGACGTCAATGGAGTGGGGGGATCGGGAGGGTGAGATGTGGAATAAGCGGAGTGTATTAATTTTGACCGGCATAATTAGTGAATAATTCTGCCAAAAACATCCCGCGCAATGTGAAATCGTTGTTAAAACATGTAAAAGACGCTGAATTAAAAGTTGATGAACTTATTTGTTTACGTGCTGTCTCTTTATATCTTATTTCGATTTATTGGCAAAAATAAGAATAAAACTCTATTTTAATTATTATTGTGACTGACCACTCCGATGGGGGAGATAGATAAATTTGTCGAGATGATATCGTTTTCCCTTCTTTGATAGCAGAAATAAAAGCACTTAAAATTCAATCACATAAACAAACATAAGATTCAAACAAACAGCTGTTTATATTTTTTAAAATAATGTTGAGCAGTAGCGTTTTGTTTTGATTTTCACTTTTCAGATAAAAAACGTCATTTTTCGGTGCTTTTGGTCTCAGCGGGTCATTTGTCCCAGTTTTCCATTTCCTTGTACTTGATTTTTGTTGCAGAGCTTTTACAGTGGCCAAGCGGATTGTCTGCTGTTTGGCAACCAATCCAGCGCGTAATGCCAGGAAGGACAGGCCCGTCACCGGATTTGACTGGCCGCAAAAAAGAACAACAAGGACGAGGTTCCACCATGCTGTCGTATTTCCTACGCCGGATGCTTTTGATCATCCCGACGTTTCTCGGTATCACCCTGCTCGTCTTCACCATCACCCGTTTCGTGCCGGGCGGACCGGTCGAACGCATGCTGCTGCAAGCCCAGGTTTCCCAGAATGAATCCGGCCGTTCCAGCGGCAGCAAGGGGGCGCAAGCCCTCTCAGATGAGCAGATCGAGGAGCTCAAGGCCTTCTATGGTCTCGACAAGCCGATGCTGGTCGCCTACTGGGAGTGGCTGCAGAAGCTGGCGGTGCTGGATCTGGGCGAATCGACCCGCTACTACGAGCCGGTGTGGGACCTCATCAAGGAGCGGCTCCCCGTTACCGCCTTCTTTGGACTGGCGACCTTTCTGCTGAGCTATGCGGTCTCCATTCCGCTGGGGGTGGCCAAGGCGCTCAGGCACAACAGCCGCTTCGACTCGTTAAGCTCCATGCTTATCTACATGGCCTATGCCCTGCCCGCCTACGTGGTGGGGATCTTCCTCATCACCGTCTTCGCCTTCCATCTGGAGTGGCTGCCAATGGGCGGTTTTCCGGGGGACGACTTTGAGTACATGGAGAGCAGCTGGGATCAGATCCGCACTGTCTTTGCCCACGCTCTGCTGCCGCTTATCGCCTACGCCATCGGCGATTTCGCCATCCTCACCATGACCATGAAAAACAGCCTGATGGAGAACCTGTCGGCGGATTACGTGCGCACCGCCGTGGCCAAGGGGTTGCCGTTTCGCAAGGCGGTCACCGACCACGCCATGCGCAACAGCCTGATCCCCATCGCCAGTCACCTGGGGTCTGTACTCACCGTTTTCTTTGGCGGCTCCTTCCTCATCGAGACCATCTTCAACATCGACGGCATCGGCCTGCTCGGTTACGAGGCGATCGTCGAACGGGATTACCCCACCGTCATGGGCATTCTGGCCATCACCTCCATGCTGATGCTGATTGGCAATATCGTCTCCGATATCTGCGTTGCCCTGGTTGATCCGCGTGTGCGGTTTGGAGATTGACCATGAACCAGACCTCTATTGCCATGCCGATGCTGATATCACGCCATATCGTCTCCGATATCTGTGTTGCCCTTGTTGATCCCCGCGTGCGGTTTGGAGACTGACCATGAAGCTCAATCCGGTTACCTTGAAAAAACTCAAGCGCTTCAAATCGATCAAGCGCGGTTACTACTCCTTCATCATCTTCACCACCCTGGTGCTGCTCTCCCTGCTGGCGGAGCTGCTGGTCAACAGCCGGGCACTGATGGTGAGCTATCAGGGCCAGCTGCATTTCCCCACCTATGGCGATGTGATCCCCGGTCAGCAGTTCGGGCTCGATTACGAGTACGAAACCAACTACCGCCAGCTCAAGGCCAAATTTGCCGCAGAGGGCCAGGGCGACTGGGTGCTGCTGCCGCCGGTACCCTGGAACCCCTACGAGCAGGATTTCAAGGAGGATGCCTACCCGCCTTACGCCCCCAGCGCGGCCGAGCGCCACTTCCTCGGCACCGACACCAGCGGCCGCGACGTGCTGGCGCGACTGGTTTACGGCTTTCGCATCGCCATCGGCTTTGCCTTTATCGCGCTGGCGGCCAGTTACGCCATCGGGGTCACCATCGGCTGTCTGATGGGCTTTCTCGGCGGCCGCTTTGACCTCATTCTGCAACGCTTTATAGAGATCTGGTCCCAGGTGCCGTTTCTCTACGTCATCATGATCCTGGTGTCGCTGGCCAAGCCCAACTTCGGCCTGTTTGTCGCCATCAACGTGCTGTTCGGCTGGATGGGGATCACCTGGTATATGCGCACCCTCACCTACAAGGAGCGGGCGCGAGACTATGTGATGGCGGCGCGGGCGCAAGGGGCGACCACCGGGCGGATCATCTTCAACCACATCCTGCCCAACACCCTGATGATGATCGTTACCCTGGCGCCATTCGCCGTGGTGGGCAATATCTCCACCCTGACGGCCCTCGACTATCTGGGCTTCGGGCTGGCACCGCCGACCCCGAGCTGGGGGGAGCTGCTCTCCCAGGGCATCAACAATCTGGATGCCATCTGGATCGTCAGCTCGGTGGTGGCCGCGGTGAGTCTGGTGCTGATCATGGTCTCCTTTATCGGTGAGGCGATCCGCGAGGCGTTCGATCCGCGCAAATTTACCCGTTACCAATAAGCCAGCCGATGCCAGCGCATCGGCAGGCGTCGGGTAACGAACAGTGATTAATGAAGGACGGGCCGCCGCCATCGGCGGTCCCGGGAGCAAGGGATAATCCCGTTATCAATCAAGACCCCCAGTGTAGGGGCCAGACCTGGAAGTCAAACATGAAAAATAAAATCAAATGGATAGGTGCTCTCTTCGTGCTGGTAAACGGATCCTGGGTCTGGGCGGCCAGCCTGCCCGCGGATCTCAAATGGGAGACCAACGACACGGATCCTGTGTTCGCCTCCCCCAAGGCGCTGCCGGGTGGCAGCCTCAATATGTTTGTGGACAGCTTTCCGCTGACGTTTCGTACCGTGGGGCCTGACTCCAACGGTTCGTTTCGTTCCTTTATTCTCGATAACCAGTTGCGACTCATCAGCTTCCACCCCAATACCGGCAACCCCATCCCCTCGCTCGCGACCCACTGGGCCATCGCGCCAGACAGCCAGACCGTCTACTTCAAGCTGGATCCCCGTGCCAAATGGTCGGATGGCAAGCCGGTCAATGCCGATGACTACACCTTCGGCTACGAGATGATGCGCTCCAAACACATCAAGGGGCCCTGGTTCAACAACTACTACACCACTGAAGTGGTCGCGGTAGAGAAGATCGATGATCACACCATTATGGTCAAAGCGGGCAGCCGCAAGGCCAAGCTGGATCTGCTCAACACCACCGAGCTGTGGCCCCAGCCCAAGCACTACTACAAGCTGACCCCCAACTGGGTGAAGCAGTACAACTGGGCCGTGGTGCCCACCACAGGTCCCTACGTGATCAGCGACGTCAAGAAGGGCAAGTCGGTCACCTTCAGCAAGCAGAAGGATTGGTGGGCAAAAGACGATCGCTACAACCAGCACAGATTCAACATCGACACCATCAAGGTGCAGGTGATCCGCGACCACAACATCGCCTTCCGCCACTTCCTGAAAGGGGAGATCGATACCTTCGAGATGATCCTGCCCAACTGGTGGCATGAAAAAGCGGTCACCCCGGAGTACAAGAAGGGGTACGTGCAGAAGGTGATGGCCATGACCGACACCAAACAGGGCGGTCAGGGAGTTCACCTCAATGTGGCCAACCCCAAACTGGCAGACGTGAACGTGCGCCTCGGCATCCAGCACGCCTTCAACATCGACAAGATGATCGAGACCGTGCTGCGCGGCGACTATGACAGAGCCACCACCTTCGGCTCGGGTTTTGGCGAGTTCACCGACATGACGCTGCCGGAGCGGGCTTATGACATCGGCAAGGCGCGGGAGTACTTTGCCAAAGGCGGCTACAACAAGCCGGGGCCGGACGGCATCCTGCAAAATGAGAAGGGGGAGCGGCTGACGCTGGCACTCACCTACACCAGTCAGGAGCACTCCAAGCGCCTGACCGTGTTGAAAGAGGAGGCCAAGAAAGCGGGTCTCGATCTGGAGCTTAACCTAGTGGATGGCGCCACCGGCTTCAAGGTGATGCTGGAGAAGAAACACGAGGCGGCCTGGCTTGGCTGGGGCGGCGGCGGTCTCTATCCACAATATTGGGAGTCGTTCCACTCCGCCAATGCCAACAAACCGCAGACCAACAACCTGTTCAACGTGGCTGACAAGGAGCTCGACGCACTGATCGACGCCTACAACGTCGAATTCGACATGGCCAAACGGGCCGAGATCTCCCGCCAGATCCAGCAGCGCATCTATGATCTCGCCATCTTCGTGCCCGGGGTGCAGCTCAACTATGTGCGGGCCAGCAGCTGGCGTTATGTGATGCTGCCGGAAGTGCCTGCCACCAGGAACACGCCGGATCTGCTCTACTGGCCGATGGACGGTTATCCTCACAGTAGTGGCGGTCTGCTCTGGCTCGATCCCAAGGTGAAGGAAGAGACCCGCAACGCCAAGGAGGCAGGGGAGGCGCTGGCGCCCATCAACCTGCTCGACAAGACCTATGCACGTCATTGATATTCAGGCCATTGCGAAGGGAGCAGCCGTTATGCCCAACACCCAGGCCCCCATTCTTGACGTACCGGATAACGGGGGGGAGTTCGCCGAGGATAACGGCCAGCACCAGACCCCAATCCTTGAGGTAAGCGATCTCGAGGTGGAGTTCGCCGTCGATGACGGCAAGATCAAGGTGCTCGACGGGGTCAGCTTCAAGGTGGCCCCGGGTCAGACGCTGGGGATCGTCGGCGAGTCCGGCTGTGGCAAGAGCGTTACCTCGCTCGCCATCATGGGGCTCTTGCCCAAACCCCACGGTCAGGTGGTCGCCGGTTCTATCCGCTTTCAGGGGGAGGAGCTGCTGTCGCTTGCGCCGGATCAGATGTACAAGGTGCGCGGCAACCGCATCTCGATGATCTTTCAGGAGCCGATGACGGCCCTCAACCCGGTGCAGACGGTCGGTGAGCAGCTGATGGAGGTGTTTCGTCTCCATCGCCCCGAGTATGACAAGGCCCAGCGTAAAGCCGCGGCCATCGCCATGCTGCAGAAGGTGGGGATCCCGGAACCAGCCCAACGCTTTGCGGTCTATCCCCACAACCTCTCCGGCGGTATGCGCCAGCGGGTGATGATCGCCATGGCGCTCTCCTGCGAGCCAGACTTGCTTATCTGCGACGAGCCGACCACGGCGCTGGATGTTACCATTCAGGCCCAGATCCTCGAACTGATGAAAGAGCTGCAGGCCCAGACCGGGATGGCCATCATCTTTATCACCCACGATCTGGGGGTGGTTGCAGAGCTGTGCGACGAAGTGGTGGTGATGTACGCCGGGCGGGCGGTGGAGCAGGCCGATGTGTTCGAACTGTTTGACCATCCCCGTCACCCCTATACCCACGGCCTGATGAGCTCGATCCCGCGCCTGGAGGATGAGCCCAAGAGCCTGCTCAAGACCATCAAGGGACAGGTGCCAGCCCTGCACGAGATGCCCGCTGGCTGCCGCTTCTCCAACCGCTGCCCCCATGCGACCGATCTCTGCATCAGCGCCATTCCGGCGGTGGAGCAACTCAATCCGCGCCACCATGTCGCCTGTCACTACTGGAAGGAGTTGACCCCATGAGCACTCTGTTATCGGTCAGGGATCTGAAACAGCACTTCCGGCTGGGAGGCGGCTTCCTGCGCAAGCAATATACGGTTCATGCGGTGGATGGCATCAGCTTCGATCTCAAGCAGGGGGAGACGCTGGGGCTGGTGGGTGAGTCGGGCTGCGGCAAGTCCACCCTCGGGCGCAGCCTGCTCAAGCTGTTCGAGCCGACCGCAGGCACCATCACCTTCGAGGGGCGCGACATCACCGCCCTCAGCCCGAAGGAGATGCGCTCCCTGCGTCAGGAGATGCAGATGGTGTTTCAGGACCCTGCAGAATCCCTCAACAGCCGCCACACCGTGGGCCAGATCCTGGAGGAGCCCTTTATCATCCACGGTAAAGGCAACACTGAGCAGCGGCGCGGCTGGGTGCAAGAGCTGCTGGCAAAAGTGGGCCTGCCGGGAAGTGCGGTGGATCGCTACCCCCACGAGTTTTCCGGCGGTCAGCGCCAGCGGATCGGCATCGCCCGCGCCATCGCCCTCAAGCCCAAGCTGCTGGTGTGCGACGAGGCAGTCTCGGCCCTCGATGTCTCGGTGCAGTCGCAGATCGTCAACCTGCTGCTCAGCCTGCAGCGAGAGATGAACCTCTCCATCATCTTCATCGCCCACGATCTGTCGGTGGTCAAACACATCTCGGATCGCATCGCGGTGATGTATCTGGGACGGATCGTCGAGCTGGCGGATGCCCAGTCGCTCTATCTGGCGCCGCGCCACCCCTATACCCAGGCGCTGATCTCCGCCATTCCGGTGCCGGACCCGCGCAGGCGCAGCCAGCGCATTCTGCTGACCGGCGATGTGCCCTCCCCCATCTCGCCGCCAAGCGGCTGCCACTTCCACCAGCGCTGCCCCCATGCGACCGAGCTGTGCAAAAGCAAGGCGCCCAAGCTTGAGGCGTGTGATGAGGCCCATCATCAGGTGGCCTGCCACACCCCGCTCGCCGTCAGTGGTCACGCTATCAGCGGCAGCGCCATCAGTGGCAACGCCATGAGCGGTGACAGCAGGCTGGAGCAGGCAAGCTAGGCGCAGCGAACAAACACCAGGGTAGAAACAGACGAGGCGGCCATCAGGCCGCCTCGTGCTATCGGGTCACTCTTGCAATATCGAGCCACTGCCGCAGCTTGTCAGGCAATCTGGTAACGGCCCGGCTTGTGGTTGAGTGTCAACACCAGATTACAGATAACCGCCGCCACGATGGAAAGCGCCAGGATCCAGGGCTGCACCACGAAAAACGAGGCGACAACAATGGCGCAATCGAGCCCCATCTGCAGCTTGCCCGCCCGGATGCCAAAGCGATCCTGAATAAAGAGCGCCAGAATGTTGAACCCCCCCAGACTCGACTTGTGACGGAACATGATGAGCAGACCCATGCCAATCAGGGTGCCGCCGATCAGCGCCGCATAGAGGGGCTCTATCTTGCCGATCTGCAACACCCCGTTAAGGTGATCTGTCATGTAGGAGACTGCTGCCACTGAGACAAAGGTGTTGAAGGTAAAACGTGGCCCCATCCGCAGCCATGCCAGCGCATAGAAGGGCAGGTTGATGCCGAAAAACAGCAGGCCGAAGCTGATGCCGGTCACCTTTTGCAGCAGCAGCGCCAGCCCGGCAGTCCCGCCGGTGAGCAGGCCAACCTGATGAAACAGAAAGATGCCGAGGGAAACAAAGCCGGCCGCCGTCAGCAGGGCCAGCACATCCTCATAAATAGGATGGGCAGTGCGAATCGAGGTGTTGTCCATAACCTGTATCCAAGCGAAGTAAAGAGAGAGTGTCTGTCGCCTGCCGTTGCGGGCGGGCTGCGAGCCCTGTCCACAGGGCTTCGTTATGGGGTCCAGTCTATTTTTTGTGAAAAGGATCACAACAGTCAGGCTGAACGCCCCATTCTGGTGCCTGTCATCTGGCATTGACACTCGCTGCACCAAGATGCAGCATGCCGCGCCGTCAGAGGCGGTTTGCCATGGCACAAACGCGCCGGCTCTGCTACAAAGCGCAGCCCCCTTTTCCCATCACCGTAAGGAGCCCCATGATCTGCACAGGACCCCAACCATGACGTATCTGGTCACCGGCGTCGCCGGTTTTATCGGTTTTCATGTGGCCAGCAAGCTGTGCGCCGCAGGCCATCGGGTGGTGGGGATCGATAACCTTAACGACTACTACGAGGTGATTCTGAAAGAGGCACGGCTGGCCCAACTGGCCAGTTTCCCCAATTTTCGCTTCGAGCGGCTGGATCTGGCGGATCGTGAAGCCATGGCGGCCCTCTTTGCCAGCCACGGTTTCGAGCGGGTGATCCATCTGGGGGCACAGGCGGGGGTGCGCTACTCCATCGACAATCCGTTCGCCTATGCCGACAGCAACCTTACCGGCATGCTGACGGTGCTGGAGGGGTGTCGTCACCACGGGATTCAGCACCTCATCTACGCCTCCTCCAGCTCGGTCTATGGCATGGGGGATCAGATGCCCTACTCCACCGCGCAGCAGGTGGATCACCCGGTCTCCCTCTACGCTGCGACCAAAAAGAGCGGCGAGCTGATGGCCCACGCCTATTCGGCGCTCTATGGCCTGCCCACCACAGGGCTGCGCTTCTTTACCGTCTACGGCCCCTGGGGCCGGCCTGACATGGCCATCATCAAGTTCACCCGCGCCATCCTCGCGGGCGAGCCTATCGACGTATACAACCACGGCGATCTCAGCCGCGACTTCACCTACATAGACGACATCGTCGCGGGGATCCTCACCATGGCCGACCAGCCGCCCCGCCCCAATCCCGATTGGCATGCCAGCGAGCAGAGCGCGGCCGAGAGCGCCGCCCCCTACCGCATCCTCAATATCGGCAACGGCCAGCCGGTGCGGCTGCTCGATTTTATCGAGGCGCTGGAAGAGGCCATCGGCAAGCCCGCCATCAAGCGGATGCAGCCGATGCAGGCAGGCGACATGCACGCCACCTGGGCCGACAGCGAGCCGCTGCACACCCTCACCGGCCTGCGCCCCGCCACGCCCCTCAAGCAAGGTGTTGCCGAGTTTGTCCGCTGGTATCTCAACTACTACCGGCCCGTCCGCTGACGAGCACGGGCAGCCTCTCGGTCATTGATGAGTTAATCAGATACCACTGATGCCCCGCGGGTTTTAGGATGGCTGAACGCACTGTCTGCGCACCATAGCGAGGATTTGAGATGCAATCACAGGAACAGGGTCTGATCGATGGACTGTTCGACCGCCTCAAGCAAGCGCAAGCCAGGGATAGCAAACGAGACCCACAAGCGGATCAGCTGATCCGCCAGCATCTGGCAGAGCAGCCCGATGCCCCCTACTACATGGCCCAGGCGCTGCTGATCCAGCAGGCAGCCCTTACCCGCCTCAACGATCGAGTCAAGGAGCTGGAGGCCAGCCAGAACAGTTCGAGCGGCGGCAGTTTTCTCTCCGGCCTGTTTGGTAGCGAGAGCAGCACGCCCCCGCGCTTTACGCCGCCACCGGCAACCGCGCCTGCCCAGCCCGCGTCCCGTGCCAGCTCCTTTTTAGGGGGCGCCCTGCAAACCGCAGCCGGGGTTGCCGGTGGCGTGATGCTGGCCGACATGATCGGCGGACTGTTTCACAGCAACCGGCCCGAGGAGATCATCGACATAATAGAGCCAGCGCCCATCGCCAATCCGGTCGATGCGGAACCGGTACGCTGGGACGGCTGGGATTCACCTCCCGATGTTGGCAGCAGTTTTCTCGACGACGATAACCTGAGTGGCGGCTGGGCCGACAGTGACGATAACAACGGCGGTTTCTTCTGACCGTCAAACCATTACTGGCCCCGCATCTGGCGGGGCCCAACTCGATACGAAACCCATGACTATGGAAAGTGTGATGACACCACGGATCGGCAGCGGCATGACGCGATATACTCAGCGCGCTTCGTGCCACCCGGGAACAACTCCCGACCCCAGGCGCTCTGTCCGTGGCCACGCAACCCCCCCATGACGACAAGGAGCCACCTCATGATCCGAACCCTGCTTTTGACCGGTGCCGCCATTGCGGCCTATGCCCTGACCCAGAGCCACTCTCTGCTTCCCCTGCTCAGCCTGCTGGCCCTGTTTTTGCTCTGGGTTGTCAGCGAAATTGGCAGCTTCTATCGCGCGCTTCCTCCCGCCGTGCTGGATGAGCAGGAGTATCACCACGACTTTTAACCGGATGAAAAATGGTGTGAAACTGTCGAGATGCCGTTAGTTCCATACCGTTTTGCTCTCTGAAACCAACCGGCTATAACAACAGGATCCACTGGGTTCATGGCGATAGCAGCCATGTTCCTCTATATCTTCTGTACTCAAACAGGAGATAACCCATGAGGCACATCAGCGAAAACGGACTGTTTTTGCTGCTTTTTTTGTCGTTGTTACTGGCAGGTACGCCGCGGGCGATGGCACAAGGCAGGGATTTCAGACAGGCCCCCAAGGCGCTGACGGCGATCAAGCAGGGTCAAGTGGCCCAGCAACACGGCAATCTGCAAAAGGCCATCACCCTCTACTGTGTCGCCGCCAGCACTGGCAACCCAGAGGGATATTTCCGAATCGGCCGCCTGCTCGCCACCGGCCCCGCCTCGGTACGCAGCGCCAAGCTGGCCAACAGCTACCTCGCCATGGCAATGCGCCTTGGTAACCGGCAGGCTGCCCGCTACTACAACGCTCGCATCGGCAATGCCCCCATGGGTGATCAGTGCGGCATCGGGATCCGTGGCGGTCAGGGTGGCTATCTGGCCGGGCTCCCTTCCACCCCCTTCAATGTCGACACCTGGGTGGCCCGCCAGCCTCCTGCCAAGCAAGAACTGGTCACCATGCTGCGCCACGCCGCCAAACACCATAAGGTGGATGCCCGGCTGGTGCTGGCGATTGCCATCGCCGAATCCAATCTCAACAGCCGTGCCGTTTCACCCAAGAATGCTCAGGGGCTGATGCAGCTGATCCCCGAAACCCAGCAGCGGTTTGGTGTCACTCACCCCTTTGATCCGGCACAGAACATCAAGGGAGGCGTCAGTTATCTCAAGTGGCTGGATCGCCGCTTCGATGGCGACTGGGTACTGATCTCGGCGGCCTACAATGCCGGGGAAAAAGCGGTGGAACGCTATGGCGGGATCCCACCCTATGACGAAACACAGGAGTATGTAAAACGGGTGCTCTACTTCGCTGGCCACAAGCAGCCCTGAGGCCATTCATCAGCATGTCCGTTACTGACAAAACACGCACCAACATTGCGCAACCGTTTTCCTTTCGGTAGGATCCGGCGCTTTCTCGCCAGCCCTACAGGTATCCCATGAATATCATCAAACGCTGTTCGCGCCTGCTCACCCTCTTTGCCCTCCTCTCCTCCAGCGTGATGGCGGCCACCCCGGCCCCCATCCTGATCCAGGGGGCGATGGACGTCGAAGTCGAAACTCTCGTTGCCGCACTGAAAGACAAGACGGAGCTGACTGTGGGGGCCTGGACATACTGGCAGGGTACTATCTCGGACTATCCGGTGGTCATCTCCCGCACCGAGGTGGGTCTGGCCAATGCCGCTGCCGCCACCACGTTGGCGATTGAGCGTTTCAAGCCGCGTCTCATCATCAATCAGGGTACGGCAGGAGGCCATGATCCGGCACTGCACCGGGGCGATATCGTTATCGGCACCAAGAGCTTCAACATGGGAGCCTATCGCAGTGACCTGATGCCCGCCGAGCAAGGCGTCGATCCGAGCAAATGGCACAACTTCGAGGTCACCATGCGTCTGCGCGATAACGGCAAGCTGGTGGAGCACAGCTCGTTCGCTGGCGATCCCGAGCTGATTGGCCGCGCCCTCGGTATGGCCGATCGCTATCGCCACGGCCGAGTAGTAGGCGGCATCATTGGCACCGCCGATGAGTGGAACCGACAGGTAGCGCGCATCAACTGGCTGCATCAGACCTACCAGACCGCCGCGGAAGAGATGGAAACCTCCTCCGCCGCCCTAGTGGCTGAGGCCTACAAGGTACCCTTTGTCGGCATCCGGGTACTCTCCAATACCGATCTCCACGGTGAAGAGTTTGACCCGCAGACTGCCATCCACTGCCAGCAATTTGTCATTGATTACGCAAACGCGCTGATCAACAGTTTCCACAAGGCATAAGGCCCTATAAGAGGCCGTCATGACAGGCGGCCTATCTTCCCCCCCCCATCTTTGCCCCCCCTTGCCCATTGGTTTACAATCGGAACGTTTTTTGGAACCGGGTTGACCTGTGTCGACCAGGCCCCACCACGACATCAGTCTGTTAATGCCAAGACATTAACCTGCTGAAAAGGAAGAGAATTAGCCAATGGCTCAATTTATTTACACCATGAACCGGGTCGGCAAGGTAGTGCCGCCCAAGCGTCATATTCTCAAGAACATCTCCTTGAGCTTCTTCCCAGGCGCCAAGATCGGCGTGCTGGGTCTGAACGGCGCCGGTAAATCGACCCTGCTGCGTATCATGGCAGGCATCGACACCGAGATCGAAGGGGAAGCCCGTCCGCAGCCCGGCATCAAGATCGGCTACCTGCCGCAGGAGCCGAAGCTGGATCCGGAGCAGACCGTACGCGAGGCGGTCGAAGAGGCCGTTGGCGAAGTGAAGCGCGCCATGGCCCGTCTGGACGAGGTCTATGCGGCCTACGCCGACCCGGATGCCGACTTTGACAAGCTGGCCCGCGAACAGGGCGAGCTGGAAGCCATCATCCAGGCTCAGGGCGGCCACAACATGGAAAACCAGCTGGAGCGGGCGGCCGATGCCCTGCGCCTGCCGGCATGGGATGCCAAGATCAAGCACCTTTCCGGTGGTGAGCGCCGCCGTGTGGCACTGTGCCGTCTGCTGCTGGAAAAGCCGGACATGCTGCTGCTGGACGAACCGACCAACCACCTGGATGCGGAATCCGTGGCCTGGCTGGAGCGCTTCCTGCACGACTACGAAGGCACTGTAGTGGCGATCACCCACGACCGTTACTTCCTCGACAACGTAGCGGGCTGGATCCTGGAGCTGGACCGCGGCGAAGGTATCCCGTGGGAAGGCAACTACTCCTCCTGGCTGGAGCAGAAGGACGCCCGTCTGGCGCAGGAAGCAAGTTCTGAAGCTGCCCGTCGCAAGTCCATCGAGAAAGAGCTGGAGTGGGTTCGTCAAAACCCGAAAGGGCGTCAGGCCAAGTCAAAGGCCCGTATGGCTCGCTTCGAAGAGCTCAACACCAACGACTACCAGAAGCGCAACGAGACCAACGAGCTGTTCATTCCGCCCGGACCGCGCCTCGGCGACAAGGTGGTGGAAGTGTCCAACCTGCGCAAATCTTACGGTGATCGGGTGCTGATCGACGATCTGTCATTTGCCATTCCGAAGGGTGCCATCGTCGGCATCATCGGCCCGAACGGTGCCGGTAAGTCGACCCTGTTCCGCATGATGTCGGGTCAGGAGCAGCCGGATTCCGGTACCATCACCCTGGGTGAAACCGTGGTACTGGCCTCTGTCGATCAGTTCCGCGACAGCATGGATGACAAGAAGACGGTATTCGAAGAGGTCGCTGACGGTCAGGATATCCTGCGCATCGGCAACTACGAGTTCCCGAGCCGCGCCTATATTGGCCGCTTCAACTTCAAGGGTTCCGACCAGCAGAAGCGGGTTGGCGAACTCTCCGGTGGTGAGCGCGGTCGTCTGCATCTGGCCAAGCTGCTGCAGACCGGCGGCAACGTGCTGCTGCTGGATGAACCGACCAACGATCTGGATATCGAAACCCTGCGCGCCCTCGAGAACGCCCTGCTGGAGTTCCCGGGTTGCGCCATGGTCATCTCCCACGACCGCTGGTTCCTCGACCGCATCGCCACCCACATCCTGGACTATCAGGACGAGGGCAAGATCGAGTTCTTCGAAGGCAACTTCACCGAATACGAAGAGTGGAAGAAGAAGACCTACGGCGCCGAGGCGATCCAGCCGCACCGCGCGAAGTACAAGCGCATCGCCAAGTAAGCTGTCAGTCGGTACAAGCCGTACCATTGCAGCTGCGACCAACGTCACAAGGGGAGCTCCGGCTCCCCTTTCTGTTGTCTTTTGGCTTACAATCCTAGACGGATGCCTTTGCATGGATGTAGCACGATGACGACCCCCATAGAGAAAAAACTCACCATCCAGATCCGGGTTGAACCGGGTTGTCTCGGGCCGGATGGCAAGACACATATAGAGACCTTCTGTGCCGCTGCTGCCAAGATTTTTGCCGCCGTGGAGCCCGAGCTGGTGAGCTGGGTGCTGATCCCCCGCTATGACAAGCAGCTGCCGGAGCAAGAGTTCTTTATCGAGGGGCGCAAGCTGACCGAAGAGCAGGCAAGCCTGTTTCTGCGCCGCCTCGGCCGCGAACTGGGTGAGGTTCAAGACCGGCTCGATTCTGTGCTGGCCCAGCTGGTCGAGCGCTACTTCAAGACCCTTTAAGTCCCCACTTTTCGATAAAAGGTTCTCTGCTGAGAACCTTTTTTCATGCTCAAAAAGCAAACGTTTGAATTTTTGCTCTATTCATTGATCCGCTTCGCAGATCCGGGGTTTGTAAACGGCGCCGCCTGTGTAAAAATGTGCGCGCTGTCACGGTATCAGGACGAGTCTGGTTACTTAACCGCCAGAAACAGGGCAATTTACCCCGCATGGATGGGATAGCCCGTTCCCCTGCTGCTTATTTCACGTCACCTATTGGAATCCAACATGAATCAACAACACCAAGCTGCCAATCAGGCCGCCGGGCAAGGATTGCTTGAGCGCCTGTTTGCCCTGCAAGGCCATGGCACTACCGCCCGCACCGAAGTGATCGCAGGTATCACCACCTTCCTGACCATGGTCTACATCGTGTTCGTCAACCCGCAGATCCTCTCTGCTGCGGGCATGGACACCCAGGCCGTGTTCGTCACCACCTGCCTCATCGCCGGTATCGGCAGCATCCTGATGGGCCTGTTGGCCAACCTGCCGATCGCGCTGGCCCCCGCCATGGGCCTCAACGCCTTCTTCGCCTTCGTGGTGGTCGCCGGCATGGGTTACTCCTGGCAAGTGGGCATGGGCACCATCTTCTGGGGTGCCATGGGTCTGTTGATCCTCACCCTGCTGCGGGTGCGCTACTGGCTGATCGGCAACATTCCGCTCACCCTGCGGGTTGGCATCACCGCCGGTATCGGTCTGCTGATTGCCCTGCTCGGCCTGCACAACGCCGGGATCGTTGTGGCCAGCCCCGCGACCATGGTGACCGTGGGCAACCTCACTTCCCTGCCCTGCCTGCTGGGTCTGCTCGGTTTCTTCCTGATCTGCATCTTCTCCGCCCGCGGCGTTCATTCCGCCGTGCTGATCGCCATCGTGGTCACCACGGGTCTGGGCTGGCTGTTTGGCGATGTCACCTTCAAGGGCTTCGTCTCCATGCCCCCCAGCATCGAGCCAGTGTTCGGCCAGCTGGATCTGATGGGTTCGCTCGACATCAGCCTGGCCGGCATCATCTTCTCCTTTATGCTGGTCAACCTGTTTGACTCTTCCGGCACCCTGATCGGCGTCACCAACCGCGCCAAGCTGGCCGATGACAAGGGCCACTTCCCGCGCATGAAACAGGCGCTGATGGTGGATAGCGTGAGCTCCGTCGGCGGCGCCTTCATGGGCACCTCCTCGGTCACCGCCTTTATCGAGAGCAGCTCCGGCGTCGCCGTCGGCGGCCGTACCGGTCTGACCGCCATCGTGGTCGGCCTGCTGTTCCTGCTGGCTATCTTCTTCTCCCCGGTCGCCGCCATGGTGCCGGCCTATGCTGCCGCTGGCGCCCTTATCTATGTGGGCGTGCTGATGTGCTCCGAGCTGACCCGGGTGAAGTGGGAAGATTTGACCGAAGCGGTACCGGCCTTTATGACCGCCGTCATGATGCCGTTCAGCTTCTCCATCACCGAGGGGATCGCCGTCGGCTTTATCTCCTACTGCGTGATGAAGGCGGGTACCGGCCGCTGGCGCGAGATCAACCCCTGCGTGCTGGTGGTGGCCCTGCTGTTCGTGCTCAAGTTCGTCTGGGTCGATAGCCACTGATAATGACCAGCGCAATCCGATGGGCTCCCGACAGGGAGCCCATTTTTATTTGCCGGATCATGCTTCTCGCCCCTGCGCTGTGACGCGGGGGCCTGACAGTGCTAGATTGGCAGCCACCATTTTGAACCGGCAGCGTTGTTAACCTCGTGTCGTTAACCCGCTGTCGTGAACCACAAGGACGGCAACCGTGGCCCAGCACTCTCCCTCTTTCTCCGCCTTCTCCCCCCTGCTGCAAGAACAGGCCGAGCGCCAATGGCAGCGACTGGTCGAGCTGGCCCCCGACTATGGCTCGCTGCCCGAGCCCGTTCGCCAGACCCTGCTGACCCTGCTCGGCCTCTCCGATTTTGTCGCCGACTCCCTCTTCAAACAGCCGGAGTTGCTGACCGAACTGCTCGCCTCCGGTGATCTCGAACGAACCGAACGCTGGCCCGCTTACCAGCACGATCTGACCGCCCTGCTCGCCGAGGTAAGCGATGAAGAGGCGCTCAAGCGCATCCTGCGCCAGTTCCGCCGCAGCCGCATGCTGGTGATCGCCTGGCGCGAGCTGCTGGGCCACGCTGAAGTAGAAGAGAGCTTTATCCACCTCACCAAACTGGCGGATGCCCTGATCTGCTCTGCCCGCGACTGGCTCTACACCAAACAGTGTGGCGAACTGGGCACCCCGATGGACGGCAACGGCAACCCGCAACCGCTGCTTATCCTCGGCATGGGCAAGCTCGGCGGTGGCGAGCTCAACTTCTCCTCGGACATCGACCTTATCTTCACCTTCCCCGAGAACGGCTACACGGTCGGCGGGCGGCGCGAGCTGGCCAACCAGCAATTTTTCATCAAACTCGGTCAGCGCATCATCAACGCCCTCCACCAGCCCACTCAGGATGGTCAGGTGTTCCGGGTCGATATGCGCTTACGCCCCTTTGGCGATGCGGGGCCGCTCGCCATCTCCTTTGCCGCCATGGAGGATTACTACCAGCATCACGGCCGCAACTGGGAGCGCTACGCCATGGTCAAGGCGCGGGTGCTGGGGCCCCAGTGTGAACACGCGGTGGAGCTGGCCGAGATGCTGCGCCCCTTCGTGTTTCGCCGCTATATCGACTTTGGCGTCATCGACGGCCTGCGCCAGATGAAGGCGATGATCGCCGCCGAGGTGCGCCGCAAGGGGCTGGAGGGCAACATCAAGCTGGGGGCTGGCGGCATCCGTGAAGTGGAGTTTATCGCCCAGGCGCTGCAACTTATTCGCGGCGGTCGTGAACCGGCGCTGCGGGTGCGCCACCTGCCCGAAGCGCTGGCTGCCATCGCCCAATGTGGCGCCCTCGAATCTGCCCATTGCGATCGCTTGCTGACGGCCTATCGCTTCCTGCGCCGGGTCGAGAACATATTGCAGGAGATCGGCGATCAGCAGACCCAGACCCTGCCCACCGAAGAGCGGGATCGCCAGCGGCTGATCGCTGCTCTGGGTTTTGCCGACTGGGGCGCCTTTATGGCTCATCTGGATGAGGAGATGGCCGCCGTCCATCAGGAGTTCGCCGCCGTGGTGGGGGAAGAGAAGGAGGCCCCCGCCCATCTGGAGCAGCTCTGGCTCGATCTCTGGCGCACCGAGCTTGACGCCGCCGAGCTGGAGCAACTGCTGACCGCGCAGGGGGTGGCCGAGCCCGCCCCGCTCTGCGCCGCTCTGCTGCGTTTCAAGGAGGAGTACAAGCGCCGTCAGGTGGGGCCGCAGGGGCGCATCGCGCTGGACTGGCTGATGCCGGAGCTGCTGCGGCTGGTGGTCGCCAGCGAGCAACCCGCCCGCCTGTTCGAACGGGTGTGCGAGTTGCTGACCCGTATCTTCACCCGCAGCGCCTATCTGCAGCTGCTGGCGGAAAACCCGGGCGCCCTGCGCCAGCTGGTGCGGCTGTGTGACGCCAGCCATCTGGTGAGCGAGCAGCTGGCCCGCTACCCCATCCTGCTGGACGAGCTGCTCGATCCCCAGCACCTCTATCACCCCACCCCGCTCGATCAGTACAAGCCCCAGCTGCGCCAGTTCCTGCTGCGCATCCCCGAAGAGGACGTGGAGCAGCAGATGGAGGCGCTGCGCCAGTTCAAGCAGGTGCAACTGCTGCGTATCGTGGCGGCCGACATCGCCGGCGCCCTGCCGCTGATGAAGGTGAGCGACCACCTCACCTGGCTGGCGGAGGCGATCACCGAAGAGGTGGTCAATCAGGCTTGGTCCCAGATGAGCGAGCGCTACGGGGTGCCACCCGAGGTGGCGGTGAGCGGCCAGCGCGGCTTTGCGGTGGTGGCCTACGGCAAGCTGGGTGGCATCGAGCTCGGCTACGGCTCGGATCTCGATCTGGTGTTCCTGCACGGCGGCGATCCCAACAGCTACACAGATGGCCGCAAGCCCATCGATAGCCGCCAGTTCTACCTGCGCCTTGCCCAGCGGATCCTGCACCTGTTCAGCACCCGCACCCCCTCCGGCATTCTCTACGAGATCGATATGCGGCTGCGCCCCTCCGGCGACTCCGGCCTGCTGGTCTCGTCGCTGTCGGCCTACGAGCTGTATCAGCAAAGCGAGGCCTGGACCTGGGAACATCAGGCGCTGGTGCGGGCCCGTCCCATCTATGGCGATGAGGCGGTGATCGCCGAGTTTGCCCGCATCCGCCGCGCCGTGCTGGCCAAGGAGCGCGACCTGCCGACCCTGGCCCGCGAGGTGCGCGAGATGCGCCACAAGATGCGGGATCACCTGCTGAAAGCGGGGGCTGGCGAGTTCGACCTCAAGCAGTCCCCCGGCGGCATGGTGGATATCGAGTTTATCGCCCAGTATCTGGTGCTGGCCCACGCCTGCGGCGAGCCCGATGCCCTCACACGCTGGTCCGATAACGTACGCATCTTCGACGAGTGCGTGATGGCGGGGGTGCTGACGCTAGAGCAGGCGGAGGGGCTGAAGCAGGCCTATCTGGAGATCCGCAACCTCGGCCATCGCCTCAACCTCTCGGAGATCTCCCGCAAGGTGAGCGACGATCAGCTGCAGAGTGAGCGCAGCCATGTGCTCGGCGTCTGGCAAACCCTGCTGGGGGAGTAATTCCCGCCAGCGGCAATGAAAAGGGGCCCGCCTGAATTGCTTCAGGCGGGCCCAGCTCTTATCGGTAAATCAGCATTCTTACGGCTGCTCAGCCGTGATCCATCACCGTCTCCACCAGCATCTGGTTGAAACGCTGATAGGCCTCTTCCTCAAGGAGCTTCGGATAGCTCAACACCCGTAGTGCATGACCCTCGTAGTCAGGATGATAGGGTGGGTGGAGATGGGCATAGTCGTTGAGACAAAAGCCCAGTCCCTGATAGAAGCGCAAACGGCGAATGGCAATCTCATCCTCTGGCGGATCGATCTCGAGAATGACGGTTTTGCCAGCCCGCTCGCAAAATTCGGCCAGCAGGCGGCTACCGTAATTGCGGCCGCGCAGCGCCGGATTGATGGCCAGATGTTCGATATAGATCTGCTCGCCACACGCCCACCAGAAGATGAAACCGAGCAACAGGCCGTCCTGATAAAAGATTTGGCAGTGATAGCGAGGATCCCGCATCTTCTGTGGCTGATGCTGTGACTGGCGCTGCTCGTAGCGGGGAAAACTCTCGCCATAGATCTGCCAGACCAGCGGTCACGCCGGATGGTTTACCTCTCTAATCACTTCACTCTCAATCATCAGAACTGCCTCTCGTTTATTTTGCAGAACGTTCATCTATACATGAAAATTTCTGCCACATCATCCTCTGATGAAATAAAAGCCAGAACGCCAGATTAGCGGGCGCCATCCGGTTGCGAGACAAACTGCTGCTGGCTGCCATCTGGCAGCAGCGCCAACACGCTTTGAGCGGCCAGTTTTATCCCTGCCAGCTCGGTGGCCGAACCGAAGTTGGCAATCAGTCGAGTGCCATCGGCAAACTCGCTCTGCTGCACCACACCTCTTTTATCGAGCCAGCGAAAACCGGTGAGCGGCTGGTTGTAGAGCCGCTCATGCAACGGGCGGAAGAAGGCATCGAGTCCCTTGAGGTAGGGAATGCGCGCGCTGGCACTATCCAGACTGAGGTTGAGCAGCGGCGGCACGTTGTAGAGCTGCTGCAACAGCTCGGTTACCTGACGGCTCTCCCTGAATTTGAGGCTATCCATCGTCCAGTGGTGGGTGGTCACTATGCTGTCGTGAAAGACGCTCTGGAACAGAGGCAACCGCAGCGCCGGATCGAAGTAGAGCCCCTGATACTCAGGTTTTAGATGGCTCTGGCGAAAGAAGAACGCGGGCTGATAGTCGGGATACCAGGCTCCCAGATAGTAGGGAGAGCGCTTGTTGCGGCGCATATCGGGATCCTGCCAGCCAAAGCCGCTGGTCTGGGGGCCGTGGGCAAAGGCCGCGGTGCGGTTGGCAACCGCGCCGCCCTCCTCGGAGCCCACCAGCACACCCTGACTCTTGGCAGTCCACGCCATCCCTGCCATCCGGTTGTCCGCATCCTGCGCCTGACTGGTTGGCTTGGCCGGGTCGAAGTCGTCAAACACCATGCCGGTCGCCGCCACATCGAGGAACCAGCTGTTGTAGTGGCTCGCTTGCTGCAACCAGGGTACGCGCTGTTCCATCACCGGGCGCACGCAGGCCTGATTGGTGTAGACGCCGCTGTTTTGAAAGCCGCTCTTGCGCCGCCCGTTCTCCTGCATGATGCCGCAGCGCAGATAGCTGTCCTGCCCCATTTGGGCGGTGAGCCAGCTCGGCTGGCGATTACCCTCCGGCAGCGCGGTATCGTAGGAGTCGTAAGGAGCGATGAGATAGCCCGCCGCTTTGGCAAGTTCAATCCCCTGCGGCGCAGCAAAGCCCGCCGTCCACTGGGGCAGACCCAGCCAGAGTTTTGTTAGTCCAGCCTGCTTGAGAGCGGCGATCATCTTGGTCGAGCTGCCATCCCCCCAACTCTGCGGCTCGTTGAGCGCAGCCCCCAGTTGCGTGGCAGCCAGCGCACGCCGGGCAGCGAAATCGGCCGATTGCTGACCCGGATGGCGCAGCGCAAGCGCCTGTTCCACGCCGGACAGCACCCGGTTTTGCAGGTAGCGGTTGCGATCAAGATCGGGCGCTTGCAGCGCACGCTTGCTCTCCCCCTTGAGCCAGTCGGCAGGGATCAGGCGGCGCAGCGCGGGCCAACTCTTCACATCCTGTGGCACCAGTAGTCGCTCGCCCCAGAGGTAGAGGTGAGAGGCGCCGATCAGCCGCTTGCCATCCTTTACTGCCGCCAGCTTGCTTTCGAGCGAGACCAGCTCGCCTCGCTCCTGCAACCAGCTGCGATAGGCCTTGGCCGCCGCCAGCCAGTCGTTGCCCGGCTGCAGCGGCACCGCCACCTCATAGGGGTCAGCCTGATTAAGGCGATTGACGCTGTGGGTCGCGGTGAGGGCAATGCCATCTTTCTTCGGAGCAAAGGTGAGCCGGTTGTTGAAGGGGTTGGCAAAGAGGATCGCCAGCTGCTGATCGCCGTGATCCAGCCCGACCAGCGGCAGGGTGAGATCCTCGGTGGTGTTGATCCCCTGATACTCCTGCGCCAATGCCTTGCGCCACTCGGGATGATCAACCGGGATGCGAAAACCCTCGTGGATCGGCAGCATCAGCGCCTGCGCCCCTGCCGGCACCCGCGGCCACACCAGCTCGCCAGCACTCGCACGGCTCAGGGTGAGGAGCAGACGGTTGCCCTCGAGACGGGCAGAGGCCCGCACCTCGCCATCGGCACGGGTCAGCCAGCTGGCGTGCTCCCCCTCCTGCTGCAGAGCGGTGACCGGCTGGCGCGGACCGGGGGAAGAGATGGCAAGGTGCTTGCCCGAGGGCAGCACAGCCTCGGCCGCCAGGGTGGCGGGATCCAGCTCAATGCGCCACTGCTCGTTGGCAAGGGTCAGCGCCTCGGCAGGCAGGGAGAACAGCGGCGCCAACAGCAGCAGCGGGCGGATCCGACTCGTTAGCACGGGAAGAAGAGTCATGGTCGGTAATTCCTGATAAAAACGGGAGCCGCCATTGCAGCAGATCCGCGGACTTGGATTGTCAGGGCAATGTCAGGATTGCGGTGACCTGACCATCACGACATCCATTAGTCCACCGGCCCCGCCTGACTGTGACTCAGCTGCAACACCAGCTGACCGCGCTGGTTGGTCTGCACCAGCGAGAGGGTACGCCAGCTATCGGGCGTAGCGGTTGGCCAGTTCACCGGCTCATCAGTCGCAATCCGGTGCCACCAGAGCAGGGAGTATTGCGGGCGGGCCAGCACAGTCTGCTCAAGCCAGAGCGGCGTACAGGAAGCGGGATTGGCGGGGGGATTGGCTACCGCCTGTGGCGAGCGGGATAGCCAGTCCAGATCCTGCACCGCAGGCAGCGGCAACGCCACCTGCCACTCCTTGCCCGCCACCGTCAGCCGTAGCTGATAGAGTCCGACTGGTAAAGGCATCGGCAGATCGGCCCCCACGACCCTGACCCCCTTACTCCCTTCCGCCTCCCACTGGGCACCTGCCAACCGGTTGTGGCCAGCGGGATCGACAAGTTCCGAGGCGGTGATGGCCCCCTCTCCGGTCAACTGCACCCGATAGTCTCGCAACAGCGGCGCATCGCGCTGGATCAGCTCAAGGCGCAGCTCGCTCACCCCATCAGGCAGAGTGAGAGGGAAATCCTTGCCGCAGTGCTGGGCACTCAGCGCGGCCAGCATCCCCTGCCAGCTACGGCGCTCGGCATCACTTGTGAGGGCGGGCCATGCCTGCTGCAAAGATTGCCAGGCGTGCCGGTTATCTCCCTGCAACAGCGCCAAAGTAGCTGGTTGCAGCGGATCGGCACGTTCAGTTGCCATAACGCAGCCAGCGCCTAGAGCCAACAGCAGTCCAGTCCGCGTTGCACGCTTCACGCTGGCACCTCCAGCCGGTAGCCGATGCCGCGCACCGTCTCGATGGCCAGCTCGGGCAGCTTCTGGCGCAGTTGCAGAATATGGGTATCGACGGTGCGGGTAGAAGGAAACGCCTGATAGCCCCACACCCGGTTGAGGATCTCCTCCCGGCTCAGCACCCGCCCCGCCATCCGCACCAGCAGGGTGAGCAGGGCAAACTCGGTGGGGGTAAAACTCACCTCCGCATCCTGCCAGCTCGCCTGCATCCTGGCGGGATGAAGCTGCAAGCCGCCCACCGCCTGAGTGCCATCCCCCAGCTGGCGCAGCTGAGCCCGGATCCGCGCCAGCAGCTCGTCGTGGGAGAAGGGCTTGGTCAGGTAGTCACGCGCCCCCGCATCGAGCCCGGCCACCCGATCGCTCACCTCCACCCTTGCGGTGAGCACGATCACCGGCAGCGCCTTGCGCGCCAGCCACTGGGGCAGCCAGCCGAGGGCATCCCCCTCCGGCATGGTGCGATCCAGCAGCACCAGATCCGCCGCCAGCCACTGCTGCTCCGCCGCAGCCAGAGTGTCGCACCAGAGGCAGCGATACCCTTCGCGGGTCAGATAGCGTTGCAGGTTCTCCGCCAGCAGCGCCTCGTCTTCGACAAGCAGGATGGTCTTCATGATTCGGGGGTGCTCCAGAGTTGGCAGGGCAGCGTCAGGGTGAAGGTGGTGGGCGGGCCGGATAGGGTGAGGCGCCCGCCAAGGCGGCGCAACAGATGGCGCACGATGGCAAGCCCCAACCCCAAACCATCGGCACGGGCACCGCGGCGCAGCAAGGTGGCGAGCCGGTACCCCGGCAGCTCGCCGCCATCGCTGACCGCGAGGATCAGACGCTCCGCCTGCCAGCTGGCACAGATCCGAACCGGCGCGCGGCCGTGCTGGCTGGCGTTGCGCAGCAGGTTGTCGAGGGC
The DNA here is from genome assembly GCF_049173895.1 of Aeromonas sp. 602200. Classification (NCBI taxonomy): domain Bacteria; kingdom Pseudomonadati; phylum Pseudomonadota; class Gammaproteobacteria; order Aeromonadales; family Aeromonadaceae; genus Aeromonas; species Aeromonas sp. 602200. The sequence continues at coordinate 4,251 of NZ_JAAKSL010000016.1, read as the reverse complement.
GAGATCGAGCCAGTAAAAGGGGAGCGCCAGAGTCATCTCCCGCTCAAGACAGAAGGTGGCGTCATGCCGCTCGCAGGCCAGGGTGAGCCACTCGGTGAGACTGACCGCCACCCGCTCATCTTCCAGAGTCTCAGCCGCCAGATAGTGGCGACTGGCCTGCGCCAGCTGATGCAGACGGGCGACACTGCTCAGCAGTTGCCCCACGCTCTGCTGAGCGGAAGGGGGCAGCCGGTCGAAATCGTGGCGCAGCTCCTCGCTGATTCCGGAGAGCGCCATGATGGGAGTACGCAGCTCGTGGGTCAGCATCTGCAATGCGACACGCCGCTCCCGCAGCAGGCGCCAGCGCTGCCAGCTGGCCCACCCCAGCAGCATGATGAAAGCAAGGGAGCTGGCCAGCGCCAGCCACTGCCAACCAAGCGTGGGGCGAGTATTGAAGCAGATCGCTCCGACTCGCTCTTCACAAGTACCCGCGATACGACTATCCAGCGTCACGCCAAGCCGCTCGGCCAGCGGTTGCCACTGCCCGGCACCATAACGGCGCCACTGCCCATCGCCAAGCAGCCAGAGCTGACCCGATTGCAGCAGCCAACGCTCACCCCGCAGCAGGGCGTCTAGGTTGTCATCGCCGAGCTCGCCAAGCAGCCCCAACCGGTCGCGTCGCTCCCGCACATGGAGCAGAGCATCGAGCCCGGCCGCCGGATGACCAGCCTGCCAGCGAGCCGCGCTGGAGCCGCCCAGCGGATAGACGGGGTGAGCGGCAAACCAGCGGGTCAAGGGCTTAGCCCCTTGGCCACAAAGCGCCCTCAGCAGCGGCAGCCACTCGGCGGGCAAGTCATTCTCTGTCCCGCACTCCTGCTGGTAGCGATAGATGGCCTGCAGCTGGCGCAGCGGATAGCGCTGCCAGGCGGGATAGAGGGAGTCGGGAGCAATCAGGCGACGGTCGAGCCGCTGTACCTCGTCAAGGGGCAGCGTATGTTCGGGAACCTGCCTGGCCAGCTCGCCCGCCAGACGATCCGCCAGCGGCCCGGCCAGCACGGGAGAAGCCATGCCGTAGCAGATCAGGGAGCAGAGCAGCAGGATCAGGCGCATGGGTTCAACTCGAGATGACTCCGGATCAAGGCACAGCAGATCACTGCGCCATAAAAAATGTCAGCGCCATTTTTCAATGGCGCTGACATCCGGTCAACCGCTAACGGCATTTACGCGGCTCCCGCCAGCCCATATGAACAGTCACCTATTTGAACAGTCCCTTGAGCAGCTGGTCAGCCACACCTTTGACGGCCTCGTTGTCGGCCTTGTCACCCAGCAGCTTCTTGAGGCCGCGTTCGGCCTCCTTGCGCGCCTTATCCTCCAGCAATTTGTTGTTGCTGAGCAGTGCCTTCACATCGAGCTGGTAGCTGGGGGTCTGCCAGTGACCGCCGATCCGCACCGGAATGGTGATCTCTTTGAGCTCATCCACATCCTTGCCCCCCTGCCCCTTGCTGCTCTCGACAATGGAGGTGAGGAACAGGAAGTCGAGGCTCTCCGGCACCAGCGCCGTCTGCCCCTCCCCCTTGACCCGCAAGGCGGGGGCAAAGAGCTGGATGTCGTTGCTGCGGGCGATGCCATCGGCAATCTGGAAGCTGGCGGTCAGAGCGCTGAAGTCGGTCTTGCGCGCCTCCTTCACCTGCTCGGCCCCCTTGCCGGCGAGGGTGGCCCGCGCCTCGCGGATCATCTCCGGCAGGTTGATGCCATGCAGGGCGCCGTCGCTCAGCTTCAAGGTCACCTTGCCCTGCATTCCGTTGCGCAGTGCCAGAGGAGAGAGACCACGCCCCTGCACCTGCACATCGAGATCGCCCTTACCCTCCAGCAGATCGCTCTGGGCCAGAGTCTGCAGCAAGGGACGAATGTTCACTCCGGCCACCTGCTTGTGCACCTTGTAGGTGACGGGTTGCTGGCGTGCGTCGAGAACCCCTTTCGCGCTTACCTGACCGCCCGCCACGGTCGCGCTGAACTGTTTGAGCGTCAGCAGTCCCTTGGCCAAAACCACCTGCAGATCGACAGTACCGAGATCCAGCCCTTTCAGGCGCAGGCTACCGAGTTGCAACCGACCATCCAGATCCACACCTTTGAGCGCGCCCAGATCCGGTTCAACCGCGGAGAGGGCTTCGCTCTTGCCGGTTGCTTCTTTATCGCCAGTTGCAGCGGTATTGGAAGCACCGACCGTTGGTTTGTCCTCTCTCGCCTGCGCTGGTGTGGTCGGTGCCGATCTGGCGAGCCATTTGTCGAGATCCAGCTTCTCCCCCTTGAGATCGAAGCTGATCGAGGGAACAGCGCCAAGCTGCACGCTTCCATCACCACTCAACAGCGCCTCATCGGCACTCATCACCAGCTTGCTCAGGGTAATCAACTGCTTGTCGAGCTCGGCACGGGCAAACCCGGCCAGTTTCAGCTTCATCTGCGGGCGTGGCAGCGCATCACCTTCCAGCGCTGCCGTCAGCAGCACATCGGAGAGCTCGGCCAGCTTCATCTCTTTATCGAGCCGTCCCTTGAGTGTTCCTTCCAGCGAGCCAGCCAGTGAAGCTTGCTGCCCCTCTACCTTGACCCCTTTCAGCGCCAACGTGAGGTTGCTCCACTCACCCAGGGCCAGTCGGTCCCCCTTGATGGAGAAACTGTCGAGTCGCAGGGACGAGTCACTCAGGCTGCCACTGAGGCTCAGATCTTTCAGTTCACTCGCCATCACCTCCTGCGCCAGCTTGATCTGGGTCTGCCCTTTAACGTCGAAAGCGAGCTTGTCGGCACTCCCCTTGGCGGCCAGCGTCACGGGTACCCACTGACCGGTGGCCAGCTGCCCCATATCGAGATCGAGTCGATCCAGTCGCAGCGAGGTGCCGCTGCGATCATCCTGTACCAGCGCACTGGCCTGGGAGAGCGCGACACCCTGCAAGCTGATCTGCCAGGGCTTGCTATCAGCGGTTGGCGCAGGGGTTGCGGGGACGACCGGTTCGCTTGCATCAGCAGTGGCATCTTTGATCAGTCCGCTCAGATTGGAGCTGCCATCCACCTTGGTCTGGATAAAGAGATGGGCGCCACTCAGGGTCACCTTGCCAATCTCCAGGCGATGGGAGAGCAGCGGCAACAGAGCCACCGAGGCCTCCCCCTGTTCGAAACGAACCAGATCCAGCTCGGCAAAACCGGCCGGATTGCGCAGAGCCACCTTCTCCAGCGAGAGCCCGAGACTCGGCCAGAAACGCCAGTCAATCTCCCCCGCCATCACCAGCTCCCGGCCCGTGCTCTTGCGCACCTGTTCAGCCAGTTGGGGCTTGAATTGATTGGGGTCGATAAGGCTTATCAACGTCACTATGGCCAGCAAGGCTGCCACGGCGATGCCGAGCAAGATGAGAACTATCTTCTTCACGATATGCTCCTTGAATCCGGATCCACTGCTGACTATACCACTCACCGTCTGACGAATGGCGTCTGCGGGACAAAAGTGGACAAGGATGAGACAGGGATGGTCGCTGCCAATCCCCATCGTCATCAGCAGGGATCAGGCTTGCAAAGAGGATTGCTGCAGCCGCGCCACCGCGGTGCGCGTCGATTCGAAAGCAAAGCGGGGCAAGGGAATATCGCTGATCTTCAGCCACTGACAGGCGGCCACATCGTCAGCCGGCTGGATGAACGGTTTTTCACTCAGCTTGATAGCGAAAAAGGTGTCACAGGTGTGATAGGTGATGCCATCGTAGAGATAGATATTGGGAAAGGAACCGAGATAGGTACAAGGATGAGCGCTGACATCGAGCCCCAGCTCCTCCTGCAACTCGCGCACCAGTGCCTCCTCCAGCGACTCGCCGGGATCGACAAATCCGCCCGGCAGATCCAGCAACCCCTTGCCCGGATTGCGGGCACGCACCGCAACCAGCACCTCATCCTGCCAGCAAAGCGCCACCATCACCGCCGTCGCCACATTCTGGAAAAAATGAAAACCGCAGCCACAGAGAAACTCTTTAGGGCTGACGCTCTGCAAGGTTTGACCACCGCATTTTGGACAAAACATGGGCTATCTCCGACGAAATAAAGCACCATTTTACGCTGTTGTGACCGTTTTTTATGAGTAAAACCGACGGGGAAGACTAGGCATTCAAAGGGAGAGGAATAAAACGGGACAATTATCAGACGATTTAATAAATTGCATGCAATAAAAAACCCCGCTCGATGAGCGGGGTTTCTTGTATTGGGTGCCTGGCAGTGTCCTACTCTCGCATGGCGAAT
>NZ_JAAKSL010000015.1:0-131170 GCF_049173895.1 Aeromonas sp. 602200 | reverse complement strand
GAAGGATTCGAACCTTCGAAGGCAGAGCCGTCAGATTTACAGTCTGATCCCTTTGGCCGCTCGGGAACCCCTCCACAAGTGCGAGGCGCATACTAACAGATCTTCCGGTTTTGTGAACCCCCAAGCAGGATTTTTCCATTAAAAGAATTGGATTTGTGGCCGATAACCAGTGAAATCGCCATTTTCGAGAGTTATCTCATGCTGCCCAGTTCAATCCGTAATCACCTGCTCGTTGATGAGGGCCAGTTGGGGCAGCGCCTCAACCGTGACCTGCAGCATGGGGATCGGGCGGATTTCCGGTTGCATCTGGCCCTGCTGACCGACGCGGTGGAGGAGCAGCCCTGGTTTGATGCCAAACCGGTGGCCACTCCCCAGAGCCGTGACTGGCGTCTGCACTTTGCGCTGAGACCGGCAGAGGTGCTGGTGGCTGAAGGGGCGGGGAGTGACTGCAGTGCCATCAATGAGCGGCTGCAGCAGGGGGGAAGCATGGTGGATGTGCGGCTCTGGCTGGCGCTGCAAACACCGCCGCTGGCGGTCAAACAACCGCTGCTGGATGAGGCTGTCTACGACAACCTGTCACCGCTGGCGCGGGAGCGGTTGCAAGGAAAGCTGGCCGATATGCCACGCCAGGAGGATCCGCTGGTACTGTTGCCGATCCTCGACCGTTTGCAACAGGGGGTGGATACCCGGTTGCACTGGCTCAGTTGATGGCGCCTGTTCACTGGTGTAACGCGATGCTTGTCGGCAAATCATAGGCAACAAAAAGGCGGGTGACCCCGCCTTTATGCTCTTTAGAATTTTAGCCTTGCGGCATGCTATCAAGCGTCAGCTTCATCCGGTTGCGGCTGCTCTTTGAGCGCTGCGTTGGCACGACGGGCAATCGGCTTTTCGGTGTGACGGTTGAGTTGGCGCTCCAGTTTTTGCCCCAGTTCGTTGATGGCGGCGTAGAGATCCTCATGCTCTGCCTGGGCAAACAGTTTGCCGTTGGGGATGCCAGCACTGGCTTCGACAGTGAACATCAGACGCTCTTTGGAAACAATCACATGGGGTGTGATGAGAGGCACCTGAAGACGTTCGAGCTTTTCAAAACGGGATTCGATGCGCTCGCGGATAGCCGGGGTGATGTCGATGATTTTGCTGGTAATTTCGATTTTCATATTGGCCCCCTTCGGGTCGTCTCGCTTGTGTCTTCACCTTCAGATTACTCATTGGTAAAGATTGAAATGTGATCTATGTCACATAACCTTCCCTTGGCTATTCAGCAACTTATAAATTGTGATCTTTTCCGGTTTCGTGCCAAAAACAGCTTGAGCTCCATGAAACTGGCAGGCAGTATGACGGGAATAGGATCGTTTCTGTCCCTTCTTGGCAGCACTTCGTGTCGACCTCATGTCCGGTTTCCACTGCTTGATATCGCATGTTTGTACTCTTCCCTCGCAACCTCTGATCTGATGAGCGGATGCAGGGGGCGTTGCTATGCCTGATTGGACATCAAACGTGGTTGGTTGTTGTGTTGGAGTGGTAAATGAAGCAGCAGGCCACGCAAGTCATGTGGTTTTTCGATCGGCAACATGATCAGTGGAGTCTCTCTGATCTGGGGGCCTACCAGCAGTGGCAAGGGGAGGGCAATCATCCCTGGGCCGCTCGCTTGTTACCGGAAGATGAGGCTGGCTTTGCCGACTTTCTCGTCCGGCTTCATGAATCACATCTGCCTGAACAGTTCATCGGTCATCTGAAAGATGATCAGGGGCAGCTCAACCATGTGCTCTGGAGCGGCCAGTTTGTGCCCACCCAGCAGATCTGCTGTGGCTGGCTGGCCCCTCTTGATACCGCTAACAGTGCAGTATCCTCCCTCAATCTCTCATTGCCGTTGCTGCAAACCACCCTGCTTACCCAGTTGGCGCAGGCGCTCTCTGCCCGCACCGGGCTCGATTTCTTCAATACCCTGGTCAGCCAGCTGGCCCATATCCTCAAGGTGGATGCGGTCTGGGTGGGGGAGTTGTGCGGTGCCGACCGGGTCAAAGTGCTGGCCGCCGACGGGCTGGCGCAGAAGGACTATCCGCTGGCGGGCTCCCCCTGTCAGGAGCTCTACAAGCAAGGGGCCATCTGTTTCGAGGTGATCGACGAGTCGCAGGAGTATCAACCCTGGCTGGCGGCCGGGCAGACTTACTACGGTCAGCCGCTATTTGATGCCAGAGGCCAGTTGCTCGGTCATCTGGCGCTACTCTATTCGGCTCCGGCAGATACCAGCAATCTCACCTCGGTGCTCAATACCTTCTCGGTACGGATGGTGGCCGAGCTGGAGCGATTGCAATCCGATGCCCAGATGCGACTCTCTGCCGTGGCGTTTGAGACCCATGAGGGGATCATCATTACGGATCCGGGGTTCAAGATCCTGCGGGTCAACAACGCCTTCAGCCAGATCACCGGCTTTGACAGCCAGTCGGTGCTGGGCCTGCATCTGGAAGAGGATCTCTGGCCCAATCTGGGCGGGCTCGGCTACGAGCTCAATACCCTCAGCCGCTGGCAGGGGGAGACCCAGCGTCGCCATGTCGATGGTCACACCTATCCCCAGTGGGAGATAGTGACGCCGGTGCAGGACGAGAAGGGGGTGATCAGCCACTTTGTCATCTGCTTCGAGGATATCTCCGAGCGCAAGGCGGCCGAGCGACGCATTCAGGATCTCGCCTATTACGACGAGCTGACCGGATTGCCCAATCGCCGTCAGCTCCACGAGACTCTGGTGCAGACCTTCAACGAGGCGACCCGCGATGGCTTGATTGGCGCTCTGCTCTTTATCGATCTCGATCACTTCAAGACCATCAACGACTCCCTCGGCCACGCTACCGGTGACTGGCTGCTCAAGGAGGTCGCCGCCCGTCTCAAACGGCTGGTGCGACAGGGGGATTGCCTGGCCCGCCTCGGCGGTGACGAGTTTGTGTTGCTGCTGCCATCGCTCTCGGCCAGCCCGCCCCAGGCGGAGATGCAGGCCGATATCATTGCCGAACGGCTTATCACCGAGATTGCCGCTCCTTATACCTATGTGGGGCAGGTGCTGCACATCGGCGCCAGTGTCGGCATTACCCTGTTTCCGGATCGGGAGCAGGGGGTCGATGATCTGCTCAAGCAGGCGGATACCGCCATGTATCAGGCCAAGTCCGCTGGCCGCAAGACCCGTCGCTTCTTCGATGCCTCGATGCAGCAGCAGGCGGATCGCCGTCTGCTTATTCACAACGAATTGCGTAACGCCCTCAGCCAGCAAGAGCTGACTCTCTACTATCAGCCCCAGCATATGGTCGATGGCGGCGATATCATCGGTGTCGAGGCGCTCATTCGCTGGCAGCCGGCCGGTCGCTCGCTGGTCTCGCCGGCCGAGTTTATTCCCATTGCCGAGGAGACGGACCTGATTGTCGATATCGGCAACTGGGTACTGCACGAGGCGTGCGCCCAGTATGTGCTGTGGGAGGAGAACGGCATCCACATTCCGCAGATCTCGGTCAACGTCAGTGCCAAGCAGTTCCATGCCACCGATTTTGTCGAGCGGATCCACGATGTGTTGGCGCAAACCGGCATGGATCCGGCCTGCCTCAATCTGGAGATCACCGAGTCCGTGGTGCTGGGTCATGCCGAGGACACCATCAGCAAGATGACCGAGCTCAAGGAGCTCGGCATCAGCTTTGCCATCGACGATTTTGGCGCCGGTTACTCCTCTCTGAGCTACCTCAAGCGGCTGCCTGCCGATGAGCTCAAGATCGACCGCTCCTTCATTCAGGACATCCCGAAAGATGGCGACAACATGGCCATCGTCGAGGCGGTGATCGCCATGGCGCGACATATGGGGTTCAACGTCACGGCGGAAGGGGTGGAGTCCCGTCAGCAACTGGAGTTTCTCAAGGCGCAGGGGTGCAGTTTCTATCAGGGCTATCTCGCTTCCAAGCCGCTGCCGGTGCCCTATCTGGAGAAATATATACAGCGGCTGACCAGACCGGAGCAACTGCGTGAAATGCAGCTGAGCGAGTCAGAAAAATAGTCCCTGCTCCCCGCTGTAGCGCTGCCCGGCAACGGGTAGAATGAGAGGCAGTAGACCCACCGCCACCGGGCGGTGTATTGCCCTCAATGGAGATGTTCAGTGAAAGCTGTATGGGGAATTGTTTTGTCGGCGCTGTTTGTGCCGACCCTGATGGCGCAGACTGCCGACCAGACGCTCTACCGTCAGGCGTATGACGCCGTACGGGCCAATGATCAGGCCCGTTTCCAGCAAATTCGTGCCCGTTTGACCCATTACCCCCTGCTCCCTTACCTCGACTACTATCAGCTCGCCTTTCGTCCAGGGGCGGCGGATTACAACGATGTGACCCGCTTTATCCGCCAGCATGGGGATACCCCCCAGTCCAACCGACTGGAGCGCAGCTATCTGACCTATCTGGCCCAGAGCCAGCAGTGGTCGCAGTTCCTGCGCTTCTATCCGGCCAAGCCGAGCTCCACCGACCTGCTCTGCATGCACTATCAGGCGCTCTATTACACCGGCAAGCCGAAAGAGGCGTTGCAGGGGGCGGGCAAGATCTGGATGAGCGGTCAATCCCGTCCCGATGCCTGCTCCCCGCTGTTCCAGCTGTGGCAGGCATCCGGTCAGCGAACCCAGGAGAAGATCTGGCAGCGGATGACGCTGGCGTTCGAGGCGGAAAACCCCAACCTGATCCGCCACCTTGGCGCAACCCTGGGTAGCGGCTTGCAAAGCTATGGCGATCAGATGGTGACCCTGTTCGAGCAGCCTGCCAAGGCGATGAACCCGGCCTATTTCAGCAGCAATCCTTATTCCCGCAAGCTGCTCTCCCTCGGTTTGACCCGCTATGCCAATCAGGAGCCGGAGTCGGTGCTGCGCCAGCTTGCGCTGTTTCGCAGCCGTTTCGACCTGACCCAGGCCGAGGTGAAACCGGTAGAACGTGCCATTGCCCGCCGCCTGCTGCTGGATCGCTCCATTGCCCAGCGTAGCTGGGTCGACAGCACGGTGAAAAAGCTGGCGGATCCCGACATTACCGAGCTGCGGGCGCGACTGGCCATCTGGGAGCAGGATTGGCGTGGCCTCTCCGGCTGGGTGAAGATGATGCCGATGGCCCGTCAGAAAGAGGATCGCTGGCGCTACTGGATGGCGCGCTCCCTTGAAGTGCAGGGGCAGCAAAAACCGGCGCGGGATCTCTATCTGGAGACCGCCAACCTGCGCGGTTTCTACGGCTTTATGGCCGCCCAGCGCACCGGCGTGCCCTATCGCATCAAGAACCAGAGCGTCAAGCATGTACCGGACTGGCGCACGGCCAGTCAGCGCTGGCCCTTCCTGTTGCGGGTGCGGGAGCTGCTGTCGATGAACGAGATTGCGGCGGCCCGCTCGGAGTGGATCCACAACATGGATCGCAATCCGGTGGCCCAGCGCATCGAGTTTGGTCATATCGCCCTCAATCAGGGCTGGCACGAGCTGGCCATTCTCGCCAGCATTCGCGCCGAAGCGTGGGATGCCCTCGACCTGCGCTTCCCGCTGCCGCTCAAGCGCACCTTCTCCCAGATGGCGCAAGAGCGCACTATGAACACCAGTTTGCTCTATGCCATTTCCCGTCAGGAGAGTGCCCTCTATCCGCTGGCCCAGTCGCCGGTGGGGGCGCGCGGTCTGATGCAGCTGATGCCTGCTACTGCCAAAGAGACTGCCGGCAAGCTGGGGGTGCCCTATCGCAACGAGCAGCAACTGTTTGATCCGACGATGAATATTCGTCTGGGGAGTGCCTATCTCAAGCGCTTGATGGATGTCTATGATGGCAACCGGATCTTGGCGGCCGCAGCCTACAACGCCGGGCCGGGACGGGTAAAACGCTGGCGAGAGCAGAGTGACAACAAGCCGATGGACGTGTGGGTCGAGAGCATTCCCTACAAGGAGACCCGCAACTACGTACAAAACGTGTTGTCGTTCGATCTCATTTATCAGCACAAGCTGCAGCAGCCGCTGCGCTTCATGTCAGAGCGGGAGCTCAATCACGCCTATTGAGTCGGGGGCCGCCAGCCGGCCCCTGTTTTCAAATTTCCCTGCTGCCAGGTATCATCGGGTAAGGTTTTGTTACCAAAGGAAACATGCCTGGTGACCTGGCTCCGGGAATTGCATCAGGCCGCAGGGTATACTCGGGCGTCGGCATCGACAGGTTCCCCCACAATAAAGGAATGGATAGTGGCAACGATTAAAGACGTTTCTCAGCTGGCAAATGTGTCTATCTCCACCGTGTCGCGGGTTATCAACAACACGGCACAGGTAGCACCGGAAAAGCGTGAGGCCGTAATGGCGGCCATGAAGGAACTGAATTTTCGACCCAACAGTTTTGCCCAGGCACTGGTCAGCAAGCGTTCCAACTGCATTGGCGTGCTGGTTGGCGACCTCTGCGGCGGCCCCTTCTTTGCCCAGATGATGCGTGGCATCGAGACCATGGTCGATCAGGCCAACAAGTTCACCATCGTCATGTCTGGCAACCACGATATCGCGCGCGAGCGTCATGCCATTCAGGCGCTGCTGCAGCGCCAGTGCGATGCGCTGATCCTCCACAGCAAGGCGCTCCCGGACGAGGAGCTGAGCGAGCTGGCGGCAGGCTCTACTCCCATCGTGTTTATCAACCGTCAGGTGCCGGGCTTTGAGGATCGCTGCGTCTGGCTCGATAACCAGGCGGGGATCACCACCGCGTGCCAGCACTTGCTGGATGCCGGTCATCGCAACATCGCCTTTATCACCTCCGATGATGAAGAGTTTGTCGATGGTCAGCAGCGGATGGCCGGTTACACCCAGACCCTGGCCAGAGCCGGGATCGCCTTTGATCCTGCACTCGTCAGCCGCGCCTTTGCCGACGAAAATGGCGGCTATGTGGCGATGAGTGAACTGCTGGCGCGCGGTGTCGAGTTCACTGCCGTGCTCGGTTTCAACGACGGCATGGTGGCGGGGGCGATCTCTTGCCTGCTGGAGCGGGGTTACAAGATCCCGCAGCAGGTGTCGGTGGTGGGGTTCGACGATATCCCTTACGCCCGCTACATCTATCCCAAGCTCACCACGGTGCGCTACCCCATCGAGGAGATGGGCAGCCGTGCAGCCGAGTTGGCGCTGCGCCTGCTCGATCACAAGCCGGTGGACGGCCTGGCGCTCAAGTTTGAAGCCCAGCTGGTGGAGCGGGAGTCAGTCGCCTGATGTGCGTCAAACAGTGAACAACAAGGTGGCCCCATCGGGGCCACACTCTTTTCTGCGTTATCTCTCTAACCCGCCATTTATCCCGCCAGGGCGACCCGCTGCTGACGGCGCGCCTCCACTCCTTCTGCCACCATATCGAGCAGTTGCCTTGTCTGTTCCCATCCGATGCAGCTATCGGTGATCGACTGGCCGTAGCGCAGCGGTTTGCTGCCAATCTCCTGACGCCCTTCGCAGATAAAACTTTCCACCATGATGGCGGCGATGGCATGGCTACCAGCGCCAAGCTGGTCGGCGATATCTCGGGCAACCAGCAGCTGGCGGGCATGCTGCTTCTGGCTGTTGCCGTGGCTGCAATCGATCATCAGCCGGGGTGACAGATGATGCTGGCGCAGCAAGTCGCCAGCCTCTGCAACATGACAGCTCTGATAGTTGGGCTGTTGGCCACCGCGCAGGATCAGGTGGCAGTCGGGGTTGCCATGACTGCGCACCAGTGCCAGCTGGCCATCACCGGAAGGCTGGGTATAGAGGTGGGCTGCCCGGCTGGCGAGGATCGCCTCGACCGCGATCCGGATATTGCCATCGGTGCCGTTTTTATAACCGATGGGGCAGGGAAGGGCCGAGGCCAGCTGACGGTGGAGCTGGGATTCGGTGGTACGGGCACCGATGGCACCCCAGCTGATGAGATCCCCCAGATAGAGCATGCTGGTGAGATCGAGAAATTCGGTGGCACAGGCGAGCCCTTCCTGTCCAAGGGCCAGAAGTAACTCTCGGGCCAGGGATAGGCCCTTTTCCAGCCGATCGCTGCCATCGAGGTCGGGATCGAAGATAAATCCTTTCCAGCCGAGGGTCGTGCGCGGCTTTTCGAAATAGGTGCGCATCACCAGTTGCAGCTGCTCCCCGTATTGGCCCTGCAGTTCAGCCAGCCGGCCACCATAGTCGCGGGCGGCTGCCGGATCGTGAATGGAGCAGGGGCCGATCACCAGCAGCAGGCGATCATCCTCTCCCTGCAGAATATGGCGGGCTTGCTGTCGGCTGCGTGCGATCTGGCGAGCGAGCCGTGCCGGACAGGGTCTGGCCTTTAACATCTCGTCAGGGGTGGGCAGGGTGGCAAGGGGTGAAGCATTCAGAAGTGAGGTGAACATGAGCGATCCTGATGAAAATGGAAATCTGCATGCTCTTTGCTGTCCAGTGGGGATCTTCCCCTTATTCTCTTGGTTAACAGAGCGCGGACATGGGCCCGCGCTCTGTTATAACGGCCTTGGCTACCTTAGAAGCGTGCTGAGCCGCTGACGTAGTAGCTGCGACCCGGTTCGACGTTCTGGAAGACAGTATCTTTCTCTTGCAGGCGCACGTCGGTCAGGTTGTTGACCCCCAGTCGCAGGTCAAAGTTCTCGGTGACCTTGAAGCCGGTGCCGAGATCGAAGGTCTGATAGCTGGGCAGCTTGTGCAGTACGACAACCTTGTTGACGGTCTGCTCGGCAAACTGGGTGCCGGTGTAGGTGGTGCCGACAAAGGCATTGACCCGCTCGGTGGCCTGCCAGGTGATCTTGGCATTGGCCTTGTGCTCCGGCCGCTCGGGCAGAGCCTGACCCTGATCGCCTTCCGCCTTGAGGTAGGTGTAGTTGGCGCCGAGGTTGATATCGTCGGTCAGATCGAGCTTGCCGGTCAGCTCCAGCCCCTTGGTGGTGGCTTTCTCCAGGTTGTACCAGGTGCGGTCAGTGGAGTTCGGCAACTGCTTGAAGGTGAGCATGTCGTCGATGTCGGAGTAGAAGAGGGTGGCGCTGGTTTCCCAGATCCCTTCTCCTGCGATGACACCCAGCTCGTAGTTGGTGCTGGTTTCCGGCTTGACCTTGTCGCTGCCATAGATGCGGCAGCTGCCGCCGCAGCTCTCGATGCTGTAACCGTTGGAGTACTGGTGCGGCGCCGGTGCCTTGAAGGCCTGGCTGACACCGCCTTTCACTGTCACCACATCGTTCATCTCATAGACCAGATAGCCGCGCGGGGTGAAGTGGCTGCCGTAGATCTCGTGGTGATCGTAACGGCCGCCCAGCGTGAAGGTCAGGCTGTCGGTCAGGCCAATTTCGTCCTGAGCGAACAGCGCCTCCTGGGAGTGACTTTCTTTGCCGCCGATATCCTTGTAGCTCACCGCATCCACCAGCTCCCGATCCAGATATTCACCACCCAGGGTCAGGTAGTGGTTGGCCAGCGCCAGGTTGGTATAGCCCTTGAGAGTCAAGGTGTTCTCTTCCAGCTCCCGTTGCTGCGGGGCAGAGTAGCTGGTGTTGAAGTCGTCGATCTGGGAGGTCTCGTAGTTGGCCATGACGGTGGTGTCACCCCAGCTCCAGTTCCCCTTGTGGGTCAGACCAAACAGGTTGCGATCGTTTTGCTGCTGGCGGCTGTGCACCTTGTTGCCGGTTTTGCGGAAGATATCGAGAGGCCGCTCATCCTGGTTATAGAGGTAATCCAGCTCGAAGCGTTGCTGCTCATCAACCAGCCAGCTCAGGGTGGAGGCAAAGTTACGGGTCTGTTTGGCTTCGATAAGGGGGATGCCATCGGCTGCTTCGGGCGGAGTCCAGGCCTGACGATCGTACACTTCGCCATTCATCCGGATCAGCAGGTTGTCGCTCAGCGGGCCGGTAAAGCCCAGGTTGGTTCTGTGCTGATCGCCGCCATCCTTGCCTTCAATGGCTTTGAAGTCGGCATCGGCTGCCCCTTGCCAGGTTTTGCCCGGCTGCTTGGTGATGATGTTGATGACACCCCCGATGGCATCGGAGCCGTAAAGTGCCGACATGGGGCCACGGATCACCTCGACCCGCTGGATCATGCCAAGGGGCACCGGGGTGTTGTCGAAGTTGCCGCCGCGCCACAGGGCATTGGAGGAGGAGAGGCGTTTGCCATCCACCAGCACCAGGGTGTACTTGCCGGACATGCCGCGAATGCCGATATCGCTGCGGCCATTGGTGTCAGCTTCAGCCTGAATGCCCACCTCATGGCGCAGCAGGTCGGCAAGATCATTGACGGGCGCGGCGGCGATCTGTTCGGCCGTGATGACAGAGATAGAAGCTGGTGCCGAGCGGGTATTGTGCGCCGTGGTGGTGACGGTGATCACCTCATCGGCTTGAGGGGCGTTGCTGGCGGCGATCGCTTGCTGGGTCAGCAGAGTGACGATGGTGGTGGCCAGCAGGCTGGGAGCAATAAAACGGGAGGTTGAGGATTTCATTATTTACATCTTCCATAATATACAAATGATAAGCGTTATCATTATCAAATTGAATTTGCTCCGATCGCAACTCTTTTTTATCGGCGAAGCTCAGTTTCGTTCGTCACTCTCTTTTGACTAAAAAGAAGTTAATGAAATTGATTCTCATTTGTATTGATCATTTTTTCGCTCCTTGTTAGGATGCCGTTCACCCTGATATCTGGTGAGTCAAATGACTCACATTAAGTCGTATCAGGCAGTGATTCATTCCAAGGAGTAGCACCGTCATGTGTGACCATGCACTGGAAGGAGAGTGGCCCGCCACAGCGGTCGGGCTGGATAAAGTGTGCTGTTTTGCCAGCGGTGACAGGGTACTGGTCGCCTCCGGTATCCACGACAGTTTTACCGGCATCCCACCGGAGAAGCTGCTCGCCCATCTGCGTCGGTTGCGCCAGCAGGGGATGGTCAATCCCATCGCCATCGGCGCCATTCCGTTTGATACCCAATCCCCCTGGCATCTGGTGATCCCGGCGCAATCGCAGTGGGTCGCAAGGGATGCGCTGTTGCCCGCCAGCTGTTGCCAGCTCCATGGCGAGGTGAGTGAAGTGACCGGCTCTGCCCACTATCAGGGGGCAGTGCGGGCAGCGTTGCAGCAGTTCAGCGAGGGGCAGCTCGAGAAGGTGGTGCTGTCGCGCGCCATCGATGTGCAGAGCGCAGAGCAGACCTCCCCCGCACACGCCTTTGGCTCTCTGTTGGCCCAGAATCCGGGCGCCTATGTGTTCCAGATCCCGCTGCCGGATGGGGAGACCCTGCTTGGTGCGAGCCCCGAGCTGCTGGTATCGCGCAGCGAGATGGCGGTGGTGAGCAATCCGCTGGCGGGTTCCCGTCCGCGCCACGCTTTTTCCGATCAACAGGCGGCCAGTGCCGACCTGCTGGGGGCGCAGAAGGATCGCTATGAACATGCGCTGGTGGCCGATGCGGTCGCCGCCGCCCTCGCTCCCTTCTGCCGCGAGCTGGACGTCCCTCTGGAGCCGCAGGTGATCGCGACCCCTACCATGTGGCACCTCTCGACCCGCATCGCCGGACGGCTCCATGAGCCCTCTCCCGTGCTGGCTCTGGCGCTGGCACTGCACCCGACACCCGCGGTGTGCGGCACGCCGCTCTCGGCAGCGCGTCAGGCCATCGCCCGGCTTGAGGGGTACGATCGCCGCTTCTACTGCGGCGCCGTTGGTTGGATGGATGCCGACGGCAATGGCGAGTGGGTAGTCACTATTCGCTGTGGCGTGCTTGCCGGCAGACAGCTGCGACTCTATGCCGGCGCCGGGGTGGTGGTGGGCTCTTCGCCGGAAGCGGAGTGGCAAGAGACCGCCGCCAAGCTCGGCACCATGCTGCGGGCGTTTGGTCTCGAGAGCCGGGAGCCGGAGGTAACTGCATGAAGCCACTGGTGCCCTTTACCCCCTGGCCCGCCGAGCTGGCGGCCCACTACAGAGCACAAGGTTGGTGGCGCGGACAACCGCTCACCGCCCTGCTCGATGACTCTGCCGAACGTTATCCCGAGCGCACGGCCCTGATCTGCGGGGAACGCACTCTCAGTTATGGCCAGTTAAAGCGTGAGGTCGATGCGCTGGCGGTGCGGCTGGCAGCGCGCGGGCTGGGTCATGGCGATACCGCACTGGTGCAGTTGCCCAACTGCGCCGAGTTCTATATCTGCTGGTTTGCCCTGATCCGCTGCGGCGTAGTGGCGGTGCATGCCCTCTACAGCCATCAGCGGCGCGAGCTGGTGGCCTTTGCCCGCCAGATTGAGCCCGCCTTGCTGGTACTAAGCCCCTCTCACCCCGGCTTTGCCGGTGAAGCGGGAAGCCTCGTGGCCCTTGATGAGCTGGTATCTCCTTCCTGCCAGACACTGCTGTTCGAGCAGGCAGAAGGCTCCGATCTTCAGTCAGGATTTGCATGGCGTCAGTCTGAAACCATGGCCTGTGCTGATGGTTTTGTGCAGGTGGCCACAGCGCCTACACCAACCCCGGCCGATCAAGTCGCTTTTTTCCAGCTCTCCGGCGGCAGCACCAGCACCCCCAAACTGATCCCCCGTACCCACGATGACTATGGCTACAGCGTGTGCCAGAGCGTAGCGGTGTGCGGCTGGGATGAGCGGGTGATCTATCTCTGTGCCCTGCCTGCGCCCCACAATTTTCCCCTGAGCTCCCCCGGCGCACTCGGGGTGTTTTATGCCGGTGGCTGCGTGGTGCTGGCAAAGGATCCTTCCGCAGCAACCTGTCTGCCGCTGGTGCAGCGCCATCAGGTCAACTGGGCGGCATTGGTGCCACCGGCTCTGGCGCTCTGGCTGGAGGCGGCCAGCCACTATTCGCAGACCTCTCTGGAGTGTGTGCAGGTGGGCGGTGCGCGCCTCAGCCAGGCTCATGCCGAGGCGGTGGCGAGCCGCCTCGGCTGCCGCTTGCAGCAGGTGTTCGGCATGGCCGAGGGGCTGGTCAACTACACCCGCATCGAGGATGACCAGTGGCACATCGTCAATACCCAGGGCCGTCCAATGAGCCCGGGTGACGAGGTGGAGGTGCGAGGCAGCGACGGGCGCCCCTTGCCCGATGGCGAGTGCGGCGAGCTCTGGACGCGTGGCCCCTACACCTTTCGCGGCTACTTCAAGGCTGATGCCCACAATCAGCGTGCCTTCGACCGGGACGGTTTCTACTGCACCGGCGATCTGGTCTGCCGCTTGCCCGGTGGCCATCTGATGGTGGTGGGACGCAACAAGGATCAGATCAACCGGGGCGGAGAGAAGATCGACGCCCTCGAGATTGAAGAGCTGTTGCTGACCCACCCGGAAGTGCGGCAGGCGGCACTGGTCGCCATGCCGGATCCCATGCTCGGGGAGCGCAGCTGCGCCTTTCTGATGTGCCGCGAGCCCCTCAATCTGCCCCGCTTGCGCCGTTTCCTGCGCGAGCAGGGGGTGGCCGATTACAAACTACCCGATCGCCTGGTGCTGGTGGATAAACTGCCCCACACCCCGGTCGGCAAGATAGACAAACAGAGGCTGCGCGAGCAGCTCGCCAAGGAGTGTGCATGACCATTCAATCCCTCGCCGCCTATCCGCTGCCTACCGCCGAGGAGCTGCCCAGCGGGCGGGTGAACTGGCCCTTCGAACCGGGCCGCGCCGCCTTGCTGGTCCACGATATGCAGCACTATTTCGTCGACTTCTACGGGCCGGGCAATCCGCTGATCAATCAGGTCATCGACCATATCGCCACCCTGATCCGTCAGGCGCGTATTCTTGGCATGCCGGTGGTCTATACCGCCCAGCCCGCCGAGCAGAGTCAGGCCGATCGGGCGCTGCTCAACGACATGTGGGGGCCGGGGTTGACCCGAGCGCCGGAGCGTCAACCCATCGTTCCGGCGCTGGCACCCGAGCCGCAGGATACGGTGTTGACCAAGTGGCGCTACAGCGCTTTTTGCCGCTCTCCACTGGCAGAGCTGATGGCCCAATGGGGGCGGGATCAGCTGGTGATCTGCGGCATCTACGGCCATATCGGGGTAATGCAGACAGCGGTCGATGCCTTTATGCGCGACATCCGCCCTTTCCTGGTGGCAGATGCCATCGCCGACTTCTCCCGCGAGGATCATCTGCTGGCGCTCTCCTACGTCAGCCGCAATGCCGGTCGGGTGATTACCGTGGCCGAGGTGATGGCGGCCAGCAAACGCACTCTGACTCGCGAGTCACTACGTGCTCAGGTGTTGGCACGGCTGCCCGCCGAGATGCAGCAGGAGCAGCCCACCGAGGATGACAACCTGCTCGACTATGGTCTCGACTCGCTGGCGGTGATGGGGCTGGTGGAAGAGTGGCGTCAGCAGAGGCTGGTGGTGGAGCTGGCCGAGCTGGCCCGCACGCCGACCCTAGCTCACTGGTGGGCGCTCCTCTCCCGTCAGCTGAATGTCAGTCAGGACACGGCTTATCAGGTCAACGAAGATCACGTCAGCGAACCGGAGTGCATCCCATGAGCGAGTGGCAAGGCAGAACCGTCTGGGTGACTGGTGCGGCGCAGGGAATTGGCCATACGGTGGCGCGCACCTTTGCCGAGGCGGGGGCCAGCGTGGTGGCGCTCGATCTGCAACTGGCCGAGGCGCTGCCCGGCAACGTGAAGGGAGTGGTGATCGATGTCAGCGACAGCGAGGCCGTGACCCGCTGCTGCGAACAGCTGCTGGACGAGGGGCTGGGGCCCGATGTGCTGGTCAATGTCGCTGGCGTACTGGCGACCGGCAGGCTCGATGAGGTGGATGACGCCCTCTTGCAGCGCACCTTCGCCATCAACACTTTCGCCCCCTTCTACCTGATGCGGGCCCTGACCCCCTGGTTTCAGGGGCGGCGCAGGGGATCCATCGTCAATGTCTCCTCCAATGCCGGTCGGGTGCCGCGAGTGGGTATGGGCATCTATGGTGCCTCCAAGGCGGCGCTAACCAGCCTGACCCAAACGGCAGGGCTGGAACTCGCCCCCTACGGCGTGCGCTGCAATCTGGTGTCGCCGGGCTCGACCCGTACCCCGATGTTGTACGGCATGTGGCAGGAGGGGGAACAGCGTGAAGGGGAGCTGCGCACCATCGCGGGCCTGCCCGGGCAGTTCAAGCTTGGGATCCCCCTTGGCAAACTTGGGACCCCCGACGAGGTGGCTGCCTGCGTGCTGTTTCTCGCCTCCGATGCGGCCAGCCATATCACCCTGCAGGATCTGGTGGTCGATGGCGGTGCCACCCTGGGGGTCTAGCCCACGTGCTGCCGATCTGGCAGGCGTGACACTCTCTTTATGCAGGAGGCTTTGTCTCCTCGCTTTTCAGCCATGCGGGCAGGGGCAAGCCGCTGCCCGCCCGATGTTTGCGCAAGGACATTCCCATGGAACAGACAATGGCGATGCGCGCCACCCACCAGCGCGGTGAGCACCCGCGCTGGCCGCTAACCACAGCTCAGGCTGGCATCTGGTTTGCCCAGCAAAAATATCCGCAGAGCCCCGCCTGCAATACCGGCGAGTACTGGCTGCTGGAGGGGGCGCTGGCTCCCCATCACTTCACCCGCGCGGTGCGCCAGACTATCGACGAGATCCCCGGTCTGCACTGCGCCTTTGTGGCTACTGCCGATGGCCCGCAGATGGTGGCCAACCCCGCTTGCTGGCAGCTGGCAGAGCGGGATCTGCGCAGCGAAGCCGACCCGCTCGCCGCTGCGCAGGCCGAGATGCGTGCGCAGTTGGCCGTCCCCTTCAATCTGGCCGGGGGGCCGCTGTTTGCCACTACGCTCTATCGCCTTGGCGAGGGGCGGTGGGCCTGGTTTATCGCCGTGCACCATATCGCCATCGACGGCTTTGGCCTGAGTTTGCTTTGCCAGCGGGTGGCCAATTGGTATGAGGCGCTCTGTGCCGGCGAGCAGCCTGCCCCCTGTCGTTATGCGACCCAGCAGGAGTTGCTGGCTGAAGAGGCGGCCTATCAGGATTCGCCGCGCGCCGCGCGGGATCGCGATTTCTTCGTGCAGCAGCTGGCCGGGGTGGAGAATCCTGCGTCGCTCTCCCGCCGTCCGGCGCAAGGGCCGGGCTCCACCTATCGTCTTGAGCAGCGGCTTGCTGGCCGCCAGTGGCAGACACTGGTAGAGCGAGCGAGTCGCACGGCCTGTCACCCCTACAGCCTGCTGCTGGCGGCGGTGGCCAGCTATGTGCAGCGGATGAGCGGCGCTGGCGAGGTGGTGCTGGGTATTCCGCTGATGGGGCGGCTGGGCTCAGCGGCGGCCGATACCCCCTGCATGAAGGTCAATGTGGTGCCCCTGCGCATCGAGCTGAGCGGCACCAGCCGGGTAGGGGAGTTGCTGGCACAGGTCGAGCGGCAATTTGCCGCCCTGCGCCGTCATCAGGGCTGCCGTCAGGAGTGGTTGCAACAGCGTCAGCCGGGCCAGCCGCTGTTTGGCCCTCAGGTCAATTTGATGCCCTTTGCCCGCACCCTCTGCTTTGGTGAAGGACACAACCAGGTTCGTGGTGAGGTGCAGGTGCTGGCGGCGGGGCCGGTGGAGGAGTGCGCCTTCTACTTTGCCGAGGAGGCAGGCGCTATGACCCTGACCCTCGAAGCACATCAGGGACGCTTCAGCCAACAGGAGAGTGAACGTCATCTGGCCCGGCTGCTGGCCTATCTGGCCGCCTGGAGTGAGGCGGATGACGAGGTGGAGGCAGTGCGTTTGCCGCTGCTGCTGCCTTGCGAGCAGGCTGAGCTGGCGCGCTGGAACCAGACCGACCATCCGTTGCCGACCACCACCCTGAGCGCACTGCTGGCCGAGGGGCTGGCGGCGGCAGATCAGAGCGCTATCGCGCTGGAGTGTGGCGCCGAGTGCTGGAGTGTGGCCGAGCTGCGCCAGCGCACCCGCCAACTGGCCAGCTATCTGGCAGGGAGGTGCGTGGGCCCCGGTTGTCGGGTGGCGGTGGTGATCCCGCGCGCTCCCGAGCTTATTCTCGCCCAGCAGGCCATCATGGCAGTAGGTGCCGTCTACGTGCCCGTTGATCCGGACTATCCGGCGGAGCGGATCGGCTACATTCTCGCCAGCAGCGATCCTGCGCTGGTGCTGACCAGTCGTACGCTTCAGATGCCGCTCGATGTGGCCGTACCACTTGTCTGCCTCGATGCCCCCGGTGTGGCAGAGCAGCTGGCGACGATAGACGTGGCGGGGATAGCACCTTGTGATCTGCCAGCCCCCAAACCGGAAGATGCGGCCTACATCATCTACACCTCAGGTTCGACCGGTCGGCCGAAAGGGGTGGTGGTGAGCCATGGCGCCATCGTCAACCGGCTGCTCTGGATGCAGCACATGTATCCCATCGGCCCGGCGGATCGGGTGCTGCAAAAGACCCCGGCCGGTTTCGATGTCTCCATTTGGGAGTTTTTCTGGCCCTTTATGACCGGGGCGCGGCTGGTGCTCGCCAAACCGGGCGGCCACAAGGATCCCGCCTACCTTGCCGAGCTGATTGAGCAGGCCGGGATCACCACCTTGCACTTTGTCCCCTCCATGCTGCAGATCTTCGTCGCGCAAGCCGAGCCTGCACGTTGCCGCGCCCTGCGCCAGGTCTTCTGCTCCGGCGAGGCGCTGCCCGCGGATCTGGTGCAGCGCTGGTATGGGGTATTTTCAGCCCCCCTGCACAACCTCTATGGCCCGACCGAGGCGGCGGTGGATGTCACCTGGTATCCCTGCCGGGCAGACGAGGCGGTGACCAGCGTGCCCATCGGCTATCCGGTCTGGAATACCAGCATCCACATTCTCGACCCCTTGTTGCAGCCGGTGCCGCCCGGTGTGGCAGGCGAGCTCTGGATCGGCGGCGTACAGGTGGCGGAGGGCTACTTTGGCCAGCCCGAGCTCACCGCCGAGCGCTTTATTGCCAACCCCTTCGGAGCGGGACGGCTCTATCGCAGCGGCGATCTGGCCGCCTGGCGCGAGGATGGCGTCATCGAGTATCTGGGGCGCCTCGATTTTCAGGTGAAGATCCGTGGTCAACGCATCGAACTGGAGGAGATCGAGCAGGTGCTGCTGCGCCATCCCCTGGTGGCGCAGGCGGTGGTGCTGGCCCCCGAATTTACCCCCGGCGATCGCCGTCTGGTGGCCTATGTGGTGGCCGCAGATAGCAGAGAGTTGACGTTGGCCGAGTTGGCACCCGCCCTTGGCGCCGCGCTGCCCGACTACATGGTGCCGGGACTGTTGGTTACTCTGGCCGAGCTGCCGCTCACTCCCAATGGCAAGCTGGATCGCAAGGGGCTGCCGCTGCCCGATATGGTGTCGGCGGTGGGTCAGTCGCTGCCGAAAACCCTGCTGGAGGAGCGGCTCTGTCGCCTCTTCGCCGAGGTTCTGGGGCTGGCGCGAGTCGGCGCCGACGATAACTTCTTTGCCCTCGGCGGCCACTCCCTGCTGGCGGCGCAACTGGTGGTGCGCATTGAAGAGTCGACCGGACAGGCGCTCACTTTGGCCAGTCTGTTCGAAGCACCGAGCCCTGCCCAGCTGGCGCGTCGTCTTGGCGGCGAGCGGGAGGCGATGCCCATGCTGTTGCCCCTGCGGGCGCCCGGTGCGCAGGCGGGTACATCGGGTCCCACCCTCTTTTGTGTCCATCCTGCAGGGGGGCTCGGCTGGTGTTATGCGCCGCTGGTGCCCCATCTGCCAGCCGACATGGCGGTCTATGCCCTGCAGGCGCGAGCGCTCTGCCAACCGGATGCGACGCTGCCCGCCAGCTTCGACGAGTTGGCACTCGACTATGTGACCGAGCTGCGTCGTCAGCAGGGCGAGGGGCCCTACTGGCTGCTCGGCTGGTCGCTCGGGGGCATGCTGGTGCACCGGATGGCCGCCATGCTGCAAGAGCAGGGACAGGAGGTGGCCATGGTGCTGCTGCTGGATGCCTACCCCTGTCAGCAGTGGCAAACCCAGCCGTTGCCCGACGAGCTGCGGATGCTCGATGCGCTGCTGCGGATGGGGGGCATTGCGGTTGAAGGCGAGGCGCTCGACTCTCTCACTCGCGACGAGGTAGTGGCCCGGCTGGGGGCGGAGGGAAGTGCGCTGGCCATGCTCGACGAGCAGGTGGTGAGCGCCATGATTGAGCTGGTGGGCCACAACAACCGGCTGATCCGTGAGCCGGTCGACTACTGCTACCACGGGGAAGTGACCTTTATCGAGGCATCAGCCTCCCGCCAGCCCTGGCTGGATGGGCGCGGCTGGGCGTCGCTGACAAAAGGCGAAATCCGCTATGAACGCTTCCCCTGCCTGCATCAGGAGATGGTGCATCCCGACTGGCTGGCGAAGGTCGGCGCCCTTATTTGTGAGCGGGTCGATGTGGTCGGGCAACAGCCGCACATCCGGCAGGAGGGGGGCGCATGACCCCGGTTGCCGCCATCCGGGAAGCCTTGCAGGCGGGCAAGTTGGTAGGGCTGGGGGAGCCGCACTGGCACCCAGGTTTTATCCGGCGCCAGCACGCCTGGCTCTGCGATCCGGCGCTCTGGGGAATCATGAACGATCTGGTGCTGGAATGCGGCAACCGCAGCCATCAAGGCTTGCTCGATGCCTGGTTGGCGGGGGAGGAGAGCTGGCAGGGTGAGCCGCTGACGCTGGCTCGGCTCTATCCAGTCTGGCTTGACTCCTGCGCCTTTCCTGCCTGGATGGCCCCCGAGTTTCCGGTTCTCTTTTCCGCTCTGCGCCAGAGCAATATGGCGCGCCCTGAACATATGCGGCTGCGGGTGCATCTCTGCGAGCCCTCATTCGAGTGGCAGGAGATGAGCCCGGAGCGGTGGCAGCAACACAACAGGGGGAGGGATCAGGCGCTGGCCGACTATCTTCTTGCACTTCCCGCCCGCGGCGTGGTGGTGCTGGCGGGGGCGCGCCATCTGCTCAAAGCCGCAGGAGATCCCCACTTTGCTCAGCCGACGCTGGGTCAGTTGCTGGAGGCGGCAAGACCGGGTTGGCTGCAGGTGCTTCACCCCTGGCCAATGGTTGATGGGAAGGGTGATGAGAAAGAGGAGCGAGTGTGCGATCTGGCCGGGATTGCGACCGCCGATCTCTATCCTCACTGGCCGGCGTATCCGCCGCTGGAAACTCTTATCGACAGGTTGGTGCGCGTGGCTGACCGGGGACGGGAGATGCGAATTTGCCCTACCTTGCTGGCCGAGCCCTGGCGCAGCCGCTTGCTAAGTCGCGCTCACTTGCTGCCAGCTGGCATGGCCCGCCAGCTGCAACACTGGCTGGCGTAACCGCTGGCTTGAGTAACAGAAGGGGGAGCAAGGCTCCCCTTTTCAATATTTGGCATCCTGCATTCAGCACTGCAAAGTTGCACCATTTACGGCATACCTTGCCGCTCATCGCCGAAAATTCAGCTCCTTCGCTACTTTAAAGAAGTTTCTACTGGTCTTACCTGAGTAAATCCCTTTGCTTTTTATTTAACAAGGTATTTACATCTAAGTGTCACCAGCATCGGTGACGCCTACAACGGCAAGGAGCCAGTTATGACCCATGTCGACATCCCTTTCCTTCGTTACCTCGATGCGGAAGGGTGCCCGGTCGCCACCTTACCGACCTGGCTGGACAAGGCGATACTGCACACTTTCTACCGCAATATGGTGATGGTGCGCAGCTATGACAAAAAAGCGATTGCGCTGCAACGAACCGGCAAACTCGGTACTTTTCCCTCCCATCTCGGCGCAGAAGCCGTGGGGATTGGCATTGGTCTCGCCATGCAGCCGCAGGATGTCTACGTTCCCTACTATCGGGACATGCCCACCCTCTATGTGCGGGGCGTGCCGATGGAGAAAAACCTGCAATATTGGGGCGGTGACGAGCGGGGCAGTTATTTTCTCAAACCCGATGGGACTCCCTCTGAAGATCTCCCCATCTGCGTCCCCATCGCTACCCAGATCACCCACGCATGCGGTATTGCGTCTGCCTTCAAACTGCGTAACCAACCGCGCGTTGCCGTAGTCACCATCGGCGACGGTGGCACCTCCAAGGGGGATTTTCTGGAGGGGCTCAACTGCGCCGGTGTCTGGCATCTGCCGATGGTCATCATCGTCAACAACAACCAGTGGGCCATCTCGGTGCCACGCAAGCTGCAATCGAGCGCCCCAACGCTGGCCCAGAAGGGGATTGGCGCCGGGGTTCGCAGCCTGCAGGTGGATGGCAACGATGTGGTGGCGGTCTACGATGCTGCCCGCAGTGCCGTCGAGCGGGCCCGCAGCGGCAAGGGGCCGACCCTGATCGAGGCGGTCAGTTATCGCCTCGGCGATCACACCACGGCCGACGATGCCACTCGCTATCGCGACGGAGCCGAGGTCGAGGCCGCCTGGGCGAAAGAGCCGGTCAAGCGGCTGCGCCAGTTTATGCACAGCCAGGGGTGGTGGGATGAAGAGCTGGAGCAGAGCCTGCTGGCGGAAGCCACCCGAGAGGTGGAGCAAGCGGTCTCCCGCTA
Source organism: Aeromonas sp. 602200 (assembly GCF_049173895.1). NCBI lineage: Bacteria > Pseudomonadati > Pseudomonadota > Gammaproteobacteria > Aeromonadales > Aeromonadaceae > Aeromonas > Aeromonas sp. 602200. Next base: position 109,806 of record NZ_JAAKSL010000015.1, on the reverse strand, counting down.
TGAGGCGATGGTGCCTCAGCCACCGGAGGCGATGCTCGATTATCACTACGCCAGCCTGCCCGCCGAACTCTTGCCCCAGCGCGAGCGAGTAATTGCCAAGGGGATGAAGCAGGAGGTTGGCCATGAGTGAGATCAGTTTGCTGGAAGCGGTCAACATGGCCCTTCACTACGAGATGGAGCACGACCCGGATGTGGTGGTACTGGGCGAGGATGTAGGGGTCAACGGCGGGGTGTTTCGTGCCACGGTTGGCCTGCGCGACAAGTTCGGTTTCAAGCGGGTGATCGACACGCCGCTGGCCGAGGGGCTGATCGCCGGGGTGGCGGTCGGCATGGCCACCCAGGGGCTCAAGCCGGTGGCGGAGTTCCAGTTTCAAGGCTTCATCTTCCCTGGGATGGAGCAGATCATCTGTCAGGCGGCGCGGATGCGAAACCGCACCCGTGGCCGCCTCTCCTGTCCCCTTGTCTATCGCTCCCCGTATGGCGCGGGCATTCATTCGCCTGAACATCACAGCGAGAGTGTCGAGGCGCTGTTTGCCCATATCCCTGGGCTACGGGTAGTGATCCCCTCCAGCCCGAGACGCGCCTATGGCCTGCTGCTCTCGGCCATACGCGATCCGGATCCCGTGATGTTTTTCGAACCGGATCGCATCTATCGCTCGATGAAATCCGAGGTGGTGGATGACGGTGTCGGCCTGCCGCTGGATGTCTGCTTCACCCTACGCCCAGGCCGGGATATCACGGTAGTGGCCTGGGGGGCCTGCATTCAGGAGGTGATGCGGGCGACGAACCTGCTGGCCGAGCAGGATATCCAGTGCGAGGTGCTGGATCTGGCCACCATCAAGCCGCTGGATATGGAGACCATCCTCACCTCGGTACGCAAGACCGGCCGGTTACTGGTGGTGCATGAGGCGTGTGGCAGCTTCGGGGTCGGGGCCGAAATTGTGGCGCGGGTGACCGAGCAGGCACTTCCCAGCCTCAAGGCGCCACCCAAACGGTTGACCGGGGTGGATGCCGCCGTCCCCTACTATCGCAACGAGGCGTATTACCTCATCACCGAGCAGGATATCGCCGATGCCGCTCACCAGCTGATGGAGAACCAGTGGCTATGAAATTTTTCAAATTACCGGATCTGGGTGAAGGGTTGGCCGAAGCCGAGATCGTCGAGTGGAAGGTGAGTGCCGGTGATACCGTCGCGGTCGATCAGGTGCTCTTGTCGGTGGAAACGGCCAAGGCGCTGGTGGATGTGCCCTCTCCGGTGGCCGGGGTGATTGCCCGTCTCTGCGGCGCCGAGGGGGATATCCTCCATATCGGTGCGCCGCTGGTGGAGTTCGAGGGGGGCGAAGATGATGGCACTGTGGTGGGCAAGGTGAGCGCCCATCAGCAACATATCGAGGATCACTTCGTGGTGGGGGCCATTGCCCCGGGGGGAACGCTGGTGCAAGCCATGCCTGCCGTGCGCCTGCTGGCGCAGAAGCTGGGTCTGGAAATCGACCGGGTCAAGGGAAGTGGCTGCGGCGGCATGGTGACCGAGCTGGATGTGCAGCAGGCATTCGAGTCACAGCAGAGCAGTGGCAACGAATTCCTCAAAGGATCACGGCGTGCCATGGCCAAGGCGATGGAGCTCTCTCATCAGACTGTGGTGCCGGTCAGCATCACCGACGAGGTGGATTTGCGTCACTGGCGCCCTGATGAGGATGTGACGGTGCGCCTTATCAAGGCCATTGGCGTGGCGTGCCGCGCCGAGCCCTCGATGAATGCCTGGTTTGATGGCGACACCCTGTCACGGCGGCTGTTCAAAGAGGTCAATGTGGCCATCGCGGTGGATTCAAAGCATGGCCTCTATGTGCCGGTGATGGAGAACGTGGCCGAGCGGGAGGGGGCAGATATCCGGCAAGGGCTGGATCGGATGATCGCCGATGTGAAGGCGCGCGCCGTGCCGCGCGAGATGTTGCAGGGGGCGACCATTACGCTCACCAACTTCGGCGCCATCGCAGGCCGCTATGCCAGCCCCATTGTCACGCCGCCGCAGGTAGCCATCATAGGGGCAGGCAAACTGTTCGAAAAAGTGGTGTTCATCCATGGTGAAGCGCGTCCCGTCAGGGCATTGCCGCTGTCGATGACATTTGACCACAGAGCCTGTACTGGCGGGGAGGCGGCTCGTTTTCTCAGAGCACTGGTCGAAGCGTTGGAAGCAGCCACCTTATAACGGTTTGTGCCCTGTCATTGGCAGGGCACAAATTTGTTTGCGTAATCTACAAAGCCACGTATAATCCAAACCAGCTTGAAAGGGCGATAGTTATGTCAATGAATACGATGTTTCACATCTTGTCCTGTTGTTCATAAGTTAATCCCGTTTTTTGAGCTTTACCCGCTGAAAAGCATAAGTAATTATTTTGAATACAGGTTTAAAAGATATGTCTAACATGATCACCGGTACCGTTAAGTTTTTCAACGAAACCAAAGGTTTTGGCTTCATCCAGCAAGAAAACGGCCCGGACGTTTTCGTTCACTTCAGCGCCATTCAAGGTAACGGTTTCCGTACCCTGGCTGAAGGTCAGCGCGTACAGTTCTCTGTGACCCAAGGTCAGAAAGGCCCGCAGGCTGAGAACGTAACCGCTCTGTAATTCTTACAGAATTTAAGAAAGCCGTGGTACCTCTGGTGCCACGGCTTTTTGTTTATCTGGCTTCTGCTACTGACTCCCATGTGCTGAATCATGCTGCTATCGCTCTTGCTTGCTGCCACCTTGACTCCGACTTCAGATACGCCGGTACCGGTTCAATCCGCGATGGAAGCGCAGGTGATCTGCCAGCAATTTGTCCAGATCCGGATGGGCACTGCACAGCAACCTGATGAGGTGAATGCGCGACTGGTCCCTGAAAGGGAGGGGGAGTGGCTGGTGGATGGTAAAGTAAAAGGACCCGAAGGTCCTTTGCTGTTTGCCTGTCATCTTCACCAAGGGGAGCGCTGGGAGCTACTCAACTTTTCACTTTGGGCACCACAGCCGATCAAAGTGGTTTGAGTGCGACCAGTAGATGTTGCAGGTGTTCAACCATGGTCATGCCAAACGGGGTGAGATAGCCGCCATCTTCTGCGCTGATGAGCCCCTGTTGATGCAGACGGGCTGCCGCCTGGCACAACTCTTCAGACATATCGCTGCGTAATTTAATCCCCAAGCTCATGTTGGCCGGATCAAAGCATGCCAGTATTTTCAAATCGTTCACGAATTCGTTAGAAACCTGGTCGATCCCAATCATGGATTTACTCCTTACGCTAAAGATGTATGCAAACTAGCATCCCCGGATCCACTTTAGTGGGCGCTGGCTCAAATTATTGATCTTTGGCTGGATGCTGCGTTTCAAATGCTGTTTTTTTCGGCGTAATCAGATGGTTGGCTGACAGCTTCGCCAAGGGCCGAGCCGGACCAAACGTGGTAGGATAGGGGAATTCTTTATATCGGACGGTCCATTGGCGGCTGTTCGCCCAGTCCAAGGTATTGCTCATGGTCAAGATCACGCTGGTATCCCTGCTGCATTCACACACCGCCACTTTCCCTGTTTACCCAGTCTCCTTGCTGACCTCCTTGTTGGAGGGCCATGAGGGAGAGGTGTGGCTACCTGCCCGCAAGGGGGGCGACATTACCCATCTTCGCAAACATGCTAAAGGGGCTCGCGCCCGCGAGCTGGCAAATCTCGATGCCGGTTGGTGCGATTTTATATCTGGTCAGGAAGGGGCGACTGCGGAGCTGGATGCGCTGGCCAACTACGACACCGAGATGATGGACAACTTGCAGATGTACTGGCATAGCGCGGGCAAGATCAACAGCCCGATCACAGATAATTTGTTCGAACTTCGTCGCGAAGTGGTGGATGAGGCCCATGGCGAAAAGCTTGCCGCTCTCTGGGAGCAACAACAACAGCAGCGATTTGAACAGTTGATGAAAAGTGCGGCTGACGGTCGGGATCAACTCTGTTTCGTCGAAGTAGAGTCTGCCTACTGGCTGCGACAGAAGTTGAGCGAGCAACCTGATGTAGAGCTGATCACCCCGACCTTTTAATCAGGTCTGGAAGGTGGGTGAGACGTTTTATTCGCCGCCCTGCTCTATCCTTATGAGCGTTGCTGTTTCCCCGACGGGAGTCAGGAGGCGGCAAGCTGGACAAGCTGACCACAAGATGTGAACATGGCGCCCTTTATCGAGAGAGAGACTTGGCCAATGAGCTATGAACTGAGCGATACCGAGCGCAATGCCGCGCTGCAACTGAACGCTGACTACCGTTACGATCACTTCATCAGCAAGCTGGTCGAGCATGAAGAGCTGTTCGTCCTGACTGACGAGCATGGCGTCATGATGCTGACCACCGACGATGAAGATTGCATCCCGGTATGGCCGCACCCGGAGTACGCCAAGGCGTGGGCCGAAGGCGAGTGGGCCGATTGCAAACCACAGTCCATCACCCTCAAGGTGTGGCTGGAGCGGTGGATTGACGGCATGGAGCAGGACGAGCTGTGTGTTGCCGTGTTCCCGACCCCGGATCAGGAAGGCATCGTACTGGAGCCGGCTGACGTGGCTGACGCCATTGCCGAGAAGCAGGCCAAACGCGGCTGATCACCGAGCTATTCGCAACACCGGTTGCCAACAAAGACCCCACTATCTGGCGGGGTCTTTGTTTTAGGTCTGTTTGCCAAACGAGTTGTGGCTATCAGGGCTGGCGATAGGTGGTGTCGATGATGGGCTCGGCCGGGAAAGTCTTGCCACTCTTGATGGCTGCCCTGGTCTCGGATTTTAGCTCTTCATCGATCCACAGCAGACCGCCATAGCTGTAACCGCTGTTGTCGCCACCGAGTGGCCAATAGAGCTGCTCGCTCTTGGGCGTTGCTGGTACTTTTGGCAGTTTGATCCAGCGCCATGCCCCTTCCCGGGTGTAGGGCACCTGATACGCAGGCACGAAGCTGGCCAGCTCATAGAGCCGCTGCTGGATCTGCCGTGACAGGGCCGCTTTTTTGGCAAAGTCGAACTCCTTGTCATACTGCTCCACCAAGGCTGTGATGGCGTCGTCATCGATGTTCATGATGTTGTTGGTCTGGGGCTTGTTGGCGTTGACCTTGTGGAAGAACTCCCAATAGGCGGGATAGCGGCTACCCGCCCAGGCCATCCAGGCGCTCTGGTGCTTTTTCTCCAGCATCGATTTGAAACCGGCCGATGCATCCATCAGGTTGAGCTCCAGATTAAGCCCCGCCTTTTTGGCCTCTTCCCGCAGCAGTGTGAGCCGCTGGGCGTGCTCTGCGGTGGTGTAGGTGATGGCGAGGGTCAGTGACTGCCCCTTGTCGTTTTGCAAAATCCCCTGCGGCCCCACTTTGTTAAAGCCTGCCTTGGCAAAGTATTCCCGTGCCAGTTGGGGATCGAACGGACGGGCCTTGATCTCGCTGTTGGTAAACTCCCCCTGACCTGAGCCATAGCTGTTGAGGCGTTGGTAATCCCCCCGCAGTAGGGTAGCGAGCATTCTGTCGAAATTGAGGGCATGCTGGATGCCGAGGCGAACATCGAGATTGCGCAGCAGCGGATCGGCGGTGTTGAGATAGAGCCCCATCGGCGGTTGCGGGGTCTGGTTGTAGAACCAGCGCCGCTCGATATACCCCTTCTCGAACTCGGCGGTGTTGGTCTTGTCGTGCCACCAGTTGGGGATCACCAGCGGGAAGCTGTCGAGATCGCCGCGCAGGAAGTGCTGCCAGGCGATGTTCAGAGCCCTGAGCACCTTGATCTCGATCCGCGCAGGATTGAAGCGATGCTGGAAGTAGCGCTCGTCATCCCCCCACCAGTTTTCAATCCGCTTGAAGGTGACCGATTTGCCCTTTTTCACCTGATCGATCTGATAGGGACCGGTGACCGGCAACACCTTCCAGTTGTACTCCTTGACCCAGTTGGCGGTGAGCTTGATGGCGTGGCTCGGCTCCGGGCTGATGGGCAGCGATTCGAGCAGATCCTGGCGGCTCTTTTCGGTGCCGCTGGTGATGGCCAGGGTGTGATCATCAAACTTGGTTATGTCTGCTATCTGGGTGCTGTAGTAGTTGTTGTACCAGGGGTCGTTGATCTCCTTGCTGCGCATCATCTTGAGGGTAAAGAGCCAGTCATCGGCGGTGACCGGTTGGCCATCTGACCAGCGTGCCTTGGGATTGATGCGAAAATAGAGGGTCTTGTTGTCGGCGCCGAAGGCCCACTCGTTTGCCAGCATCGGCATGGGGTTGCCGGTGACGGGATGAGTGCTCAGCAGTGGCAGGTTGGTTTCCCGCACGTAACCGGCAAAGCCGCCGTTGGAGTCGGGGCCATATTTGCGCAGGGTCAGGGGGAAGCTGGTCATAAAGGTGCGAAAGGTGCCGCCGCGCTTGGCGGCCGGATCGGCATAGAGAGGATCCTGGTTGTTGCTCTCCCACTTCAAGTCAGCGGGCAGCGTGGCACTCCAGCCAAACGGGCTCCAGCACAGGGTCAGGGTGATGGCGGTGGCGCGAATGATAGGGGAGAGTCGGCGCTCCCCGGCGATGATGGTCGATGGCATGTCCTTGCTCTCCTGAAGTCTGCTTCCTGCAGATCACACACTGGTGATGTCAGTCCCGATGGGGACTGGCTCATCATGGAAATTTTATCCTGTCAGGTCAATGAAATAGCGTAAATGGGCAGGCGCTCATCATGTCGCTCTCTGTGGTTTGAACCAGCGCAGTCGGCTACCCAGCAGATGGACCACAAAGCCGAGCAGCACCAGAGCTGAGCCCAGCCACTGCAAGGGTGTTGGATGTTCATCGAGCAGCAGCGCTGCCGTGACCATGCCGACACAGGGGATCAGCAGGGAGAGCGGTGCCACCTGCGCCACCGGATAGCGCATCAGCAGTCGTCCCCACAGGCCGTAACCCAGCCAGGTCGCGACATACGAGAGATAGAGCACGCACAGCAATCCCTGCCAGCTGAAGTCGCGCAGGCTGCTGGCCATCAGCTCCGGCCCTTCGAACAGCCAGGAGAGGGCGAAAAATGGCAGGATGGGCACCAGACCGCCCCAGGCGATCAGGCTCGGCAGCGTGGTCTGGTAGCGCAGACCAATCTGGCGATTGATGACGTTGCCAAGGCCCCAACAGGCGGCGGCACACAGCGTCAGGACAAACCCTAACAGGGTCAGGTTGCCTTCACCGTGAGTGGCGATGAGATAGAGGCCGAATCCCGCCAAGGGCAGCGCCACCCAGTGGTGGGATTGCCAGCGCTCCCCCAGCCAGATCATTGCAAAAAGCAGGGTGAATACCACCTGGGATTGCAGCACCAGCGAGGCCATACCTGCGGGCATGCCGAATTTCATGGCACTGAACAAAAATGCGAATTGACCGAGGCTGATGGCGCCGCCATAGGCCAGCAGCCAGCGCCAGGGCATGGCAGGTTTGGGTACCAGCAAGATGGCGGGGAAGACCACGCCGATAAAGCGCAGCGCACCCAGCAGCAGTGGGGGGATCCCCTCCAGCCCCCACTTGATGGCCACGAAGTTAAGCCCCCAGCAGAGGATGACCAGAGCGGCCAGAAACTTGTCTTTGGTGTGCATGCGGTGTCCTTCGGTCTGTGGCCTCTGCCATGAGAGGCCAAAAGAGGACGAGCATACCCCCGCCAGGGTGGGCGCCGTCAAGCCGACCGGCGGGGGAGCAACCCGGCAACGGGGGCCAGGTGCGATTCAGGCAGAGACGCAGTGCACTGTGATGCCGCGTGCGGCCAGGGTGGCCCGCATGGGGGCGGGCAGGGCATCGTCGGTAACCAGCACGTTGATCTGGCCCGGCGCGCCAAGCTGGCTCGGGTGGATGGCGCCAAATTTGCTGCTGTCGGTGATCACCACATTGGTCATCCCCTTGGCCAGCACGCTGTTGACCACGTCGGCCCGCATCATGTCGCGGCCGGTAAAGCCCATCTCGGGATGAAAACCGTCGACCCCGATAAAGGCCTTGGAGAAGTGCACCTGCTCGATGCAGAGGCGCGTGAGCGGCCCCACCACGCTCTCGCTCTGATGCTGGAACAGCCCGCCGAGCAGCACCACCTGAGCCGGGGTATCTTTGAGCAGATGGGCGATATAGCTGCTGATGGTGATGATGGTGACCCGTTTGTGCAGGGCCAGATGGCGCGCCAGCATGGCGTTGGCACTGCCCCCTTCGATAAAGACCGTCTCGCCATCTTCCACCAGCTGGGCGGCCCGCTCGGCGAGGCGCTCCTTGAGCAGGTAGTTGATGTTCATCCGGGCATCGGGGTCATCGGTCTCCAGCGCCATGGCCGAGCCGTGTACCCGTCTGAGCAGTCCCTGTTTCTCCAGCGCGGTGAGGTCGTTGCGCACCGTCACCTCAGACACACCTGTGTGTCGGGAGAGTTCACTCACGCTCATCTTGCGAGCCTGATGGACCAGAGTGAGGATCAGTTGGTGGCGTGGATTCATGGTGCGCTCGCATGCAAGGTGGTCGATAGCGGAAAGCCACCCGAGGGTGGCTTGCCAATCATATGACGTCACAGGCGCCATGGGGAGCGCCCCGTCAGAGACTGTGCTCGGTGCGGGCGATGATATCATCTTGCGCATCCGGGGATAAGGCGGTGAAGAAGGCTGAATAGCCCGCCACCCGTACCACCAGATCCCGGTATTGATCCGGATTGGCCTTGGCTGCCAGCAGGGTTTCCCGCGAGACGATGTTGTACTGCACGTGCCACCCCTTGTGCACCTCGAAGAAGGTGCGCAGCAGGCTCATCAGCTTGGCCTTGTCCCGCTCGTTCTCAAGGCTCGCCGGACTCAGCTTCTGGTTGAGCAGCACCCCGCCGAGGATGGCCGCCGTGGGCAGCTTGCCGATGGAGTTGAACACCGCCGTCGGGCCGAGACGATCCGAACCCGACGAGGGGCTGGCCCCTTCCGCCAGCGGCGTGCGGGCGTGGCGGCCATCCGGGGTGGCCATGGTGGCGGCACCGAAGGGGACGTTGGCGGAGATGGAGGAGGTGCCGGCATAGTAGGTGCCGCCGATGGGGCCACGGCCGAAGCGGGAGTTGTGCAGCCCCTTGAGCTCGTCGATGTAGCTCTGGTAAGCCTGCACCAGCAGCAGGTCAACCTCGTCCAGATCGTTGCCATATTTGGGGGCTGCATTGGTGAGGCGCTGGCGCAGCTGCTCCCCCTCCAGTCCTGAAAAATCTTGCTCGAGTGCTTCGGCCAGCTCTTGCTGATCCACTATCCCCTGTTCGAACACCAGTTTCTTCAGGGCAGCCAGGCTGTTACCAAGGTTGGCGATCCCCACCTGCAGACCTGAGACCCAGTCATAGACGGCGCCCCCCTCCTTGATGGTCTTGCCGCGCTCGATGCAGTCATCCACCAGGGCGCTGCAGAGGATGTCGTGGGCCTGAGCCTCCAGCACGCTGTCGACCACACAATCGATCTCGATGGATTTGCGGGTGAAGTAGCGCACCTGTTCGTCCCAGCGGGCCATCACCTCGTCAAAGTTGCCAAAGCTCCCGTCTCGCAGCGACTGGGGCTGGGGCAGGAATACCTTGCCGGTGGTGGCATCGCGGCCGCCATCAAGGGAGGCCAGCAGGATGCGGGCGAAGTTGATAAAGCTCATGCCGGTGCAGCGATAGCCCCACTTGCCGGGCACGGCGGTCTCGATGCAACCGATGGCGGCGTAGTGGTGGGCATCCTCCACGCTCACCCCGAGCTTGATGAACTCGGGGATCACCACCTCGTCGTTGTTGAAGGCGGGCATGCCAAAGCCGCAGCGGATCACCTGAATGCAGGCGTCGAGGAAATCCTCGCTCATCCCGGCATGGTAGCGCACCGAGAGGTTGGGCTGGGTGGATCTCAGCTGGCCGCAGGACTCCAGAATCGCGTAGGAGAGGCCGTTGACCGCGTCATGGGCACTGCCATCCCGCCAGTTCTGGCCGCCGATGGTGACGTTTTGATAGAGCGGGCTGCCGGCGGATGCCTTGGAGTGGGTGCCGGAGCGGATCTTGTTCACCTCTAGCAACTTGAGCCAGCACCCTTGCAGCAGCTCGATGGCGCGCGTCCGAGGCAGGGATTCCGACAATTCCACCTCGCGGCGATACCAGGGGTAGAGGTACTGATCCATCCGGCCAAACGACACCGAGTGACCGTTGGATTCGATCTGCAGGATGAGCTGGATAAAGTAGCAGAGCTGCAGCGCCTGCCAGAAGGTCTCGGGGGGCTGGTGGGCGATGTGGGCGCAGTTGAGCGCGATGGTCTCAAGCTCGTTTCGGCGCTCGGGGCGCGGCTCTTGCGCGGCCATGTCACGGGCAAGGGCGGCGTAGCGCCCGATATGAGCGCTGACCGCATCCAGGGTGATGGCGACGGCGTGCAGGAACTGCTCGCGCTGCAGATCGGCCCAATCCGCCAAATCCAGCCGACTGCGGCGCTCGGCCACCTTGGCCTTGAAGCCATCGAGCCCCAGCGTGAGCAGCTCCTCATAGTTGACCGCGAGGTGGGCATCCCCCGAGGTCATGTTGCCCTCGGCCTTGATGATGCCGCTCTCCAGCAGCGCTTTCTGCTCGTCGGTAAAGAGGCCGAAGCAGCGATCCTGCACCGTCTGGCCGCGCCAGAAGGGGGTGAGGGCGTGTATGATCGCCTTGTCGGTTTCGCTGACTGCAAAACCGGCGCCGGGGCGATCTGCCAGCTCGTCGACCTCCTTCTCGATCCAGCTCACCGTGTATTCGGGAAAGAGCGGCGCCGCCCGTACCTGACTGGCCTGATTGCCGACGATCAGCTCGTCGTGCTTGATCCAGATGGTGCGTTCCTTGAGGTGATGGGCCAGAGCCAGGGCGCGGCGCACCGGCAGCGGCCGGGCGAGATGAGTCTGATAGGCCTCGGTATAGTGGCGGGCCCGCTCGGTACAGACCGGCGGCTGAACGATGTGGATCAGGCTCTCTTTGTGGGCGCGGATCCGCGGGCTCAGGGTATTGAGGTCGAGCTGGGTCATGATCTTATCCTCTGGTCACAGGGGTCAGCCCCTGACGTTGGGCGTATGCGTGGGCAAAGTGGAGTAAATCGGGGTCGTCAAACGGTGTCTCAGGCGCCTGATAGGGCAGATCCAGCAGGGCATATTTGCCCATCCCCAGCGTGTGGTAGGGGAGGAAGTGGATCTCCTGCACCGTGCCGAGGCTGGCAGCGGTGTCGGTGATGGCTTCGATCGACGCGTGGTCGGCATTGAAGCCGGGAATGAGTGGCACCCGGATCTGCATCGGCACGCCGCGCTCGGCGAGGCGCTTGAGGTTCGCGATGGGCAACTCCACCTTGCCGCGGGTCCAGTGGAAGAAACGTTCTTTATCCACGTGTTTGAGGTCCGCCAGCAGCAGATCCAGTGAGGGAAGGCTTTGCTCAATCTGGTGCCAGGGCACATGCAGGCAGCTCTCGACCGCGGTGTGCAGCCCTTCGGCCTTGCAGCGGGCCAGCAGGTTGGCAGCAAATTCGGGCTGCATAAACGGTTCGCCACCTGAGAGGGTGACGCCACCGCCGCTGCGCTCGAAGAAGGGGCGATCCCGCAAGATGGTGTCCATCAGGGTATCCAGGGTTTCATCGCGGCCGCACACCTGCAGCGCTTCGCTTGGGCAGAGGCCGCGCAGCCGTTCCATATCATCGGCCTTGAGGGCAGAACGGCTGAGCTGGATGCCCTCGCTGTCACGCAAGATTGCCGGACAAGCCTGGCTGCAGAGCTGGCATCCCTCGATGCACTGGCGCCGGTCGAGTAGTATGTCCGGCTTGGGAGAGCGGCTTTCCGGGTTTTGACACCAGCGACAGGCCAGCGAGCACCCCTTGAGAAACACCAGGGTGCGAATGCCGGGGCCATCGTGAGTTGAATATCGTTGCAGGTCGAAAATCATACCGCCTCCTTTTGTATTTGCATTCTATTTGCTTTCATTCGAAAGTTGATTTGATTTCGATCAAGCTGTTTGCAGATGTTTTCTCGCTAGAATGGCGACATATTGAACATCCCGTTAAGGAGTTAGAGATGGAGCTGTATCTCGATACCGCCGATGTGGCGGCAGTGCGTCGCTGGTCACGGATCCTGCCGTTGGCCGGTGTCACCACCAATCCTTCCATTACCGCCGCCGGGGGATTGCCGCTCTGTGAGCTGCTGCCCGCCTTGCGCGATGTGCTGGGGCCCAAGGCGCGCCTGTTTGCCCAGGTGATGGCCAAAACCGAAACCGAGATGGTGCGCGAGGCGTTCGCTCTGCGTGAGCTGGACCCGGATCTGGTGATCAAAATCCCGGTATGCGCAGAGGGGCTGGCGGCCATCAAGAGCCTGACCGCCAACGGTGTGCCGACTTTGGGCACCGCTGTCTATACCCCGCTGCAGGGTTGGCTGGCGGCGGTGGCGGGGGCAGAGTACGTGGCGCCCTACGTCAACCGGCTGGATGCCCAGGGGGGTGACGGCATCGCCACCGTGCAGGAGCTGCAACAGCTGCTTGCGCTGCACGCGCCGAACAGCAAGGTGCTGGCGGCATCGTTCCGTACCCCGCGCCAGGCGCTCGACTGCCTGCTGGTGGGTTGCCAGTCCATCACTCTGCCGCTCGATGTGGCGGAGCAGCTGATGAACGTGCCAGCGGTGGATGCGGCGCTGGTGAAGTTCGATCAGGATTGGCAGCGCGCTTTCGGTCGCTGATTGCCTGATTGCAGTGACAGATGGGGGAGGGTGAGGAGACGCAGGAGGGGATTGGGATTGACCGACTAGACTTGTAATAGGCAGTCAGATGCGCTGGCTGCCTTGCGATCTACCGGAGGTATCCCATGAGCGACCATCTGCTGCTCCCCCATGGTGAAGATCTGCGACGTGCGGTGCGCTGGCTCAGTGAGCACCACCAGTACGATATCGCCGCCATCGAAGAGGCCAGCCTGCGTTTCGATCTCTCGCCGTTGGATGAGGAGTTTCTGATCCGGCACTGGCTCGATAGCCAGCGCCAGTCGTGAGGACAGAGTTAGAAGAAGTTGGTGAGGTTGATGCCAAACTCTTTGGGGTCGACCGTGCACTCGATGCTCTCCTTCACACTCGATCTGGCCAGATCCAGCCACTGCACATCGAGGTAGTGGCGCTGGGAAGCGTGATAGATCACCTTGACCACCGGCTTGAGCGGCTGCTGCTCGTTGCGCTGCATCACGATGGCCAACCGCTGGTTTGAAAGCTGTACCAGCGTTCCCACCGGATAGACCCCCATGCACTTGATGAACTTGGTGACCAGTTCGGCATCGAAGTGCTGGTTGACTCCCTTTAGCAGAATGCGAAAGGCCTGGGTGGGTTGCATGCCAGCCTTGTAGACTCTGTCGGCAGTTACTGCGTCATAGACATCGACAACACCGCTCATGCGGGTATAGAGGGAGAGTTCATCCCCCTTCAGCCGCTGCGGGTAGCCAGTACCATCGAGCCGCTCGTGGTGGTTGGCGGCTACTTCCAGCATGGTTGGGGTGATGCCGGGGGTATTGCGGAGAATGTCGTAGCTATGCACCACATGCTGGCGCATGATGGCAAACTCCTCGTCGGTCAGCTTGCCCGGTTTGTTGAGCACCTCGTCCGGCGTCATGATCTTGCCCACGTCGTGCAACAGCCCTCCCAGAGTCAACTCCTTGAGCACGCTGCGCTCCAGCCCCAGATAACGGCCGAAGTTGGCCAGCAGGATGGCCACGTTCATGGAGTGCTCCATCAGATAGGCATCCTTGGCACGAATACGGGCCAGGCAGAGCATGGCATCGCCATGGGTGAACATGGTGTCCACCATCTCCTCGGCGACTTCGGCGAGCGGAGTGATGTCGATGGGCTCACCCGCTTTGAGGTGGCGAATGAACTTGCCTTGCAGCTCGCGCGCTTCCTGATAGAGGCGGCGGATTTTAAGCTCCCGTCCTTCGCCGTTGGCACTGGCCCGGCGCCCTACCTGGGCGCTGTTGGCATTGAGATCGGGGGAGGTAACGGCGTCACTCTCGGTACTGCCCAGCTTGCTGCGGGCCAGATCGATGCGTACCGTGAGCACCCCCTGACGCACCAGATTGGCAATTTGCGCCACGCTGGTCACCAAGCCCATCTGGGCGATCTCCATCCCACCTGTCTGGCTGGCGATAGCAATGACATACATGCCGGGTTTCAGCTGGTTGACGGGAATGACGGGATAGGATGCTTGAGACTTCATGAGGGCTTCCTGACTCTTATTATTATGAGTATCGTGCGGATGGATCACACCGGAGAAGTGTAACATCGGATGACCAGTTCGTCATAATTGGCAACCCCTTAACAGTGGCGTTGTCGCCCCCGCCCGATATAATGACGCCCCTTTACTTGTTGGACTCCGAGGTTGTGAATGCGGCTTGATAAATTTCTGTGCGATTGTTCCGATTTGACCCGCTCGCTGGCAGGCAAACTGATCCGTCAGGGCGAGGTCATGGTGGATGGTATTGTGGTCAAGCAGCCCGCCTTCCATATCAATGAGCAGAGCCAGATCGAGTTTGACGGCGTGCTGCTGACGCTGGAGCAGCGCAACCGCTATTTCATGCTGCACAAGCCGGAAGGGTATGTCTGCTCCAACGAGGATCCGGATCACCCGACCGTCTTCTTCCTGATGGATGAACCGGCGATGGGCAAGCTGCACGTAGTGGGTCGCCTCGACCTCGATACCACGGGTCTGGTGCTGGTGACCGATGACGGTCAATGGTCCCACCGCATCACCTCGCCGCGCCACGAGTGTGCCAAGACCTATCACGTCTGGCTGGCCGATCCGGTGAGCCCGGATGCAATCGAGCTGTTCGCCGAAGGGGTCTACCTGCGTAACGAGACCGATAAAACCCGTCCTGCCCAGCTGGAAATTCTCGGCGAGTGCGAGGCCCGCCTGACCATCCACGAAGGCAAGTACCATCAGGTCAAGCGGATGTTTGCCTCCATCGGCAACAAGGTCGTTGGCTTGCATCGCGAGCGGGTGGGCGGTTTGACGCTGGATGAAGATCTGGCACCCGGTGAATACCGCGAGCTGACCGCTGAGGAGATTGCCCTGTTCTGATCAGGGGGGGCCGGGTGTCAGTGAGTGCTGAAACCCAGCACCAGCGCGGTGCCCAGGGTGGCAATCAGTGCCCCCGCCCAGGCGGCAATGGATGGCCGCTCCCCCGAGTGCCACCACAACAGCGGCAGCAGCAGTACCGGTGTGGTAGAGGAGAGAATGGCCACCATGCCCACCTCGCCCTGCCGCAGCGCCATCAGGATCAGCGTCATCCCCAGCCCCATCGCCAGAAAACCGTTGGTGGCAATCATGGCGAGGATCTGGCGATTGACCGGTTTGAGCGGCATGGCCAGCGGCAAGCGCCCAAGCCGCAGGACGCAGTGGGCCAGCAGGGCACTGCCCATTCGGATACCCGATGCACTCACCGCATCCACCTCACCACTCATCATCACCGGCTTGGCGATGATGGCCCCCACGCTCTGACACAGTGCCGCCGTCAGGCCAAGGCCAATCCCCAGCGCCAGATTGCCACGGATCTGCTCCCACTCGTTGCTGCTACTGCGTCTGCCAAACAGGATCGCCAGCATCACGCCAGCAAAGACCAGCATGGCCCCCAGCAGTCGCCAGCCTGTCAGCTGTTCATTAAAGAGCCACAGCCCAAGCAGGGCGGAAAACAGCGCATGGCAGGAGAAGAGCAGGGCACTGCGTCTTGGGCCCAGCCGGTTCATGCAGGCAAACAGCGCCGTATCGCCCACGAAGATGCCGACCAGCCCCGAGATGGCGAGCAGGGGCAGGGCGCTTGCGGTGAGGGTTTGCCAGCCACCGGTGAGCAGACTCATGGTGCCGAGCATCAGGCTGACCAGAAACATGCGCCAGCGGCTGTAGGCAAATGCGCCGAGATGACGGGCCGGTTTGACCGAAATTAGCGCTGCAATTGCCCATAAACTGGCCGACGCGAGGGCCAGCCACTCATAACCCATAAAAACTCCTGAAAAAATTAACCCGAAAGACTCCATCTCCCGGGCAAGCCCGATACAATACGGGGCGTTTTCGGGGATAACAAGAGCGGTATCAGGCATTCATCAGGCGCGCCGTCGGCCTTCCCCTCCTGCAGTGGTTTTATTCGAGGTTTTGTCATGAGGTATGGTTTCTTCCCCAAGCTGGCGCAACGCTGGCTCTCCCCGCTATTGCTTGCCGTGCTGGCAGGGCCCCTGGCCCATGCCACCACCGTTGAGCAGCAGCCTTTGCTTGCCGATCGGCAAACCCTGGTCAAGGGCAACGGTGCCGAGCCGGAGTCGCTGGATCCTGCGCTGGTGCGCTCCGGTTTTCCGGGTGAGGCGGTACTGGTCGATCTGTTTGAAGGGCTGGTCAGCGAAGATGAGCAGGGGCATATCGTCCCCGCTCAGGCCCAGCGCTGGGAGGTGAGTGAAGATGGGCTGGAGTGGCGATTCTTCCTGCGCCCCCAACTGAAGTGGTCCAATGGCGAGCCGCTGGTGGCCGCTGATTTTGTCTATGCCTGGCGCCGTCTGCTCGATCCGGCCATCAACTCTCCCTCTGCCGGATTGCTGCTGGCCACGGGGATCAACAATGCGCAATCCATCTATGCCGGCGCGCTGGAGCTCGGCAATCTGGGCATTGAAGCGCAAAGCGATCAGATCCTGAAAATCACCCTGGAGCGGCCGGCTCCCTATTTCCTGCAGCTCATCAGTCAGCGCCCCTTTGTGCCGGTCAATCAGAAGGCGATTGCCAAATTCGGCAAACAGTGGACCGAGCCCGGCAAGCTGGTGAGCAATGGTGCCTACCGGCTGGCAAGCTGGACGCCAAACGAGCGGATCGAAGCCGAGCGCAATATCCACTACTGGGATGACTTTCACACCCGTATCGGGCGTGTCACCTACCTGCCGATCACCTCGCAACATGCCGAACGGCTGCGCTATGAGGCTGGTGAAATCCAGCTTACCAACAAGGTCTCCCTCGGCTATTACCAGAAGATGAAGCGCGAATATCCGGAGCGGCTCTGGGGCTTGCCGCTGTTTGGCACCTATCTCTATGCGTTCAATTTGAAGCGCCCCGAACTGCAGGATGTGCGGGTGCGTCAGGCGCTCTCCATGGCGGTTGATCGACAGCAGCTCATTGAATCAGTGAGCGGGCAGGATGAACAGGCGGCATGGTCGCTGTTGCCGGAGATGCCGGGTTACCCCCGGGTGATATTGCCTGTGGCGCTTGAAGATATGCCAACCCGCCAGGCCAAAGCGGCAGCGCTGCTGTCAGCGGCCGGGTATAACAGTGCGAATCCACTCAAGCTGAGCATTACCTACAACAGCGCAGAAACCCACAAGCAGATGGCGATGGCCATTGCCGCCATGTGGCAGAAGCTGGGGGTACAGGTCACCCTCAGCAGTCTGGAGTGGGGCGCCTATCAGGTGGCCAAGGATAGCGGTGATTTCCAGGTGGCCAGAAGCTTCCTGTTTGGCGATTACGTGGAGCCATCAGCCATGCTGGGCAGCTTCCGTTGTCAGGATCTGCGCAACGAGAGCGGCTACTGCAATCCCGACTTTGATCTGATGCTGGAGCAGGCAGCCAATACGCTGGACAGCGCGAGCCGGGTTGAACTCTACCGGCATGCCGAACAGTTGCTGCTTGAGGAGGCGCCGATCCTCCCCGTGTATCATTACAATCAGATGAGACTGGTCGATCCCGCGCTGCGAGGGCTGCCCAGCCAGAATTTGAAAGGGACGATTGCCACCAAGGATCTCTATTTCAGCCCGCAGTGAGGAGCATTTCATGAAACTTGCCATCATTTCCGACATCCACGGCAGCATCATTGCGTTGGAGCGGGTGCTGACCCGACTTGACTCCTGGCAGCCGGATCACTATCTGCTGCTCGGCGATCTGCTCAACCATGGCCCGCGTAATCCTCTGCCGGAAGGGTATAACCCGGCGGCAGTGGCTGACAGGCTCAACGAGCTTGCGCCACAGATCATCGCGGTGCGGGGCAATTGCGATTCCGAAGTGGATCAGATGCTGTTGCGCTTTCCCATCACCGCCCCCTACAACCAGTTGCTGATCGATGAGCGGCGCTGGTTTGTCAGCCACGGTCATCTTTATCGCCCGGACGAGGTACAGCTACCGGCGGGTAGTCTGTTCATGAGCGGCCACACCCATGTACCTGTGCTGGAGTGGCAGGGGGAGCGGGTATTGATGAACCCGGGGTCGATCTGTTTCCCGCGCGGCGAGTTGCCTGCCAGTTACGGGAGCTATGAGGACGGGGTACTGCGCGTCAATGCGTGTGAGGACGGGCGAGAGTTGTTGCGACTGGTGCTTTAAAACGGAGTGCAAAAATGCAAGGCCTGATAAGAGATGTCAGGCCTTGATACCGTAAGAGCGGGTGCCAGAGCGAGTATTGCCTTTGGCGTCATAGGTCAGGCTGTTGCGATCACGCAACTGACTCAGAAAGGTTGCCAGACGACGGTTGGAGACGATGCTCAATTCAAGCAAGCGACCGTTGATATCATTTTGTGCCTGGCAGGCATCCAGTTTTGCACGAAGCTGCGCCATCTCGTCGGGATAGGCTGCTAGCTGCAGTGCCAGTTCCGGCATCTCTGCCAGTGTCTTGTCCAGAGTTTCTATCGCAGCAAGCAACTGCTGTTTGCGCTCGGTCAGTGCAGGCAGGGCCAGTGCCTGATGCTGCTCGAGCAAGCTGAACTCCTCTTCCAGAATGCCTTGCATCTGGCTAAGGTAATCATCTTGGGTGTGCAGTAACGAAGGTAAGTCCATCATCCCAGAACTTTGTCCAGATTGGCCTCGAAACTGAACATCTTCTTGGCTACAGCGTCGCTGTTAACCTGATATTCGCCACTCGCGACGGCTTTTTTCAGTCGTTCAACCTTGCTCTCGTTGCCGGTTGAGGCGGTATTGAGGTTCTGTTGCATTTTTTGCAATTGTTGCGCCTCACTGGTCAAGGAGACGGAGTCCAGCTTGACAGTGGTCGCTTTGTTTTCGGGCGATGAGGTGACTGACTTGCTGCCTGTCCCTTGGCTATTAGCGGTATTTTGCAACCGATTATTCGCCAAGTTGTTGATATTGTTGATGGCCATTTTAGTTACCTTCGTCTGCTTTAAGGTTTGCTTACCTGTTTATCGGTGCGGCAGCTCAAAACTTTAGAAAAAAAATTGTCAGGCTCCGGATATCAAAAAGTGACTGATGCGGCACCGACTGCTGTGACTTTACCTTCCACCGTTTTGCCGGAGCGAATATTGACGAGTTTGATGATCTCTCCGAAACTGCCATCTTGCAAGGCTCGGGCCATGGTTTTGATCTGGAAGTTGCTGTTTTCGGCTGTCAGGGTGACCTGATCCCCTTTACATATCACGCAAACCTGGCTCAAGCGGATGGGCTGTCCCGGTTTGATCTCCCGCTTGCTGCGTACCCCAATCAGAGGGGCCGGGTTGGTCAGATAGTCACCACGGATCAGGGTTTGATCCTGAAACGCCACTACCAGCTTGCTTTCATTCAGCAGATCCCCTTTGGCAATGGGGTCGGTGACAGTAACAAAGGGTTTTTGAATACTGACCCTTACCGGTAAGTAGACATCCCAGGGTTTTTCTTCCTCACACTTCATGTAAACAGTTGTATTACGACGAATTTCCATTTTTGCTGGCAAGCTGATGGTCAACAGATCATCGCAACGGGTTAGCGGGAGTCTCTCATCAAGGGTCGCGGCAGTGACCTCTGCTCTGGCATCCAGCGGCAGATCGAGTTGACCATAAACGAACTCTTGTGCCTGCTCTCTCAGATAGGTTGTGACATCCGAGGCATGGCTCGAGGATATGCTGCCAAAAAAGAGGCTGATGAGTAAAAGTCGGTTAATCATTTTCGCTCGTCGGTCGATAAGTTGTTCACGCATATCACCATATTTAACTATGATTGCTTCAGAATCTGTTTGTTGTCACATCGATAGTCTGACGCAATCCATCACGCATGCATGATTAATGCCAAGCGTTTTTAGGGAGTGTTTATGGCCAGTATCCTGGACTCGGTCAACCAACGTACCCAGCTAGTGGGGCAAAACCGGCTGGAATTGTTGTTGTTTCGTCTCAATGGACGTCAAAGATTTGGCATCAACGTATTCAAAGTGCGTGAAGTGTTGCAGTGCCCCCCCTTGACCGTGATGCCCAAGTTGAACTCCTGTATTCGCGGAGTGGCTCATATTCGTGGCCAGACTATCTCGGTCATCGATCTCAGCATGGCAATGGGCAAGCGCCCCATTGAAGATTTGAGCAAGTGCTTCATTATCATCTCCGAGTACAACCGCTCCATTCAGGGTTTTTTGGTGCACTCGGTCGAGCGCATCATCAATATGAACTGGGAATCTATCCTTCCTCCCCCCAAGGGGGCTGGTCGCATCAACTATATGACGGCGGTTACCGAGGTTGATGGCGAGTTGGTCGAGATCCTCGACGTTGAACGTATTCTCAACGAAATATCTCCGGTTTCTACTGAGGTCAGCCAGGAGCTGGTGGAGGCCAGTGTCGAGCATCCGACCTTGGGACGTCCCGTATTGGTTGCTGACGACTCTTCGGTTGCGCGCAAACAGGTACAGCGTGCGCTGGAGGCGATCGGAGTTGAATGCGTGCTGGCAAAAGATGGCCGCGAAGCATTGAACATGCTGCTGGAGATGACCAAAAATGGCCCTATCAAGGATCAGATTGCGCTGGTGATTTCCGATATCGAAATGCCCGAGATGGATGGCTATACATTCACTGCCGAGATCCGGAATAATCCCAATCTCAAAGATTTGCATGTTATTCTGCATACCTCGCTCAGTGGTGTATTTAACCAGGCTATGGTGCAAAAAGTTGGTGCAAACAACTTTATTGCCAAGTTCCAGCCTGATGAATTGGCCAAAGCCGTACAAAACGCACTCTAATTTAAAGAAGAACAGCTGCATGAAGACACTTTCGGATGACTTATACAAACAGTTCAGCAACTTTCTTGCGGTTCAGAGCGGGATCGTGCTGGGTGATAACAAACAGTATCTGGTGAAGAGCCGTCTTTCACCTTTGATGGCACAGTTTGGCATCGAGAGTCTGTCTGAACTGGTCACCCGTGCAATGAGTGTACGAGAGCGTGACCTGAAAATGGCGGTTGTTGATGCGATGACCACTAACGAGACCCTCTGGTTTCGTGATACATATCCGTTCCAGCTGCTGACCGACAAGATTTTTCCTGAATTGGGCAAAAGTGGTCGCCCTGTCAAGATTTGGTCTGCTGCCTCATCTTCGGGACAGGAGCCATATTCTATCGCCATGACGGCGCTGGAGCAGCAGATGAAGAAGCCGGGAACCTTGCCCGGTGGAGTGCAGATTGTCGGGACAGACATATCGACTACCATGCTGAATCAGTGCAAGGAAGGGGTATATGACAGTCTGGCTTTGGCACGCGGATTGTCGCCAGAGCGCAAGAAGATGTTTTTTGAGCCCTATGGTGACAACAAAATGCGGGTGGTAGAGCGAGTCAGAAAATTGACCACCTTCCGGCCGCTCAATCTGCTGGAGAGTTATAGTCTGCTCGGTAAATTTGACATCATTTTTTGCCGTAACGTGCTTATCTACTTTGCACCGGAAGTGAAGTCAAAAATCCTCAACCAGTTTGCATCCAGCCTCAATCCTGGTGGATACCTGATGCTGGGAGCGTCGGAATCGCTGGCGGGTTTGACTGACCGATTCGAGATGATTCGGTGCAATCCCGGAATTGTTTACAAGGTCAAATAACGTTGCAGCCCATGGTATTCAATGAGTTGTGATTGGTGACATTGTTTATAAGAGAAGGAGGCACAGTGCCTCCTTCTCTCTTTATGGCTCCATTCTTATAGCTCCATTCGTGATGGCATTGCGCCATGTTCCTATCTATCGCGCAGCAGATCCTTGCACTCCGTCTAAAGGCTTTCATAGCTAGGCTCGACAACCTGGCAATATTTTGAAAATCGTCTGGCACATCTCTTGCAAGAAAAATATACCAAGCAGGAGGTGTGCTATGGCTTTTTCATTCGACAAGGCATTTGGTATCCATCAATACACGCTGGGTGTTCGCGCCAAGCGTGCCGAGGTGTTGTCCAGCAATATTGCCAATGCGGACACGCCAGGTTTTAAAGCAAGGGATATCAACTTTGCACAGGCATTGCAGGATGCCCAGCATAAACAGGGTTTTGGCCTGGTAACAACCAGTGAAAAGCACTTTGCCTTGAATATGGATGCCCCCGGTACTGTTCAATACCGCAATCCGTTGCAGCCTGATACGGGTGATGGCAACACGGTGGATGTGCAGCAGGAGCGGAGCGAGTTCTTGCGCAACAGTCTGGAGTACCAAACCTCCCTGGAATTTATGAATCGCAAGATCAGTGGCCTGCTTAAAGCCCTGAAAGGAGAGCAGTGATGAGTTTGTTCAAGGTCTTTGATATTGCCGGCTCGGCCATGAGTGCGCAGTCCGTGCGTCTCAATACGGTTGCCAGCAATATGGCCAACGCGGACAGCGTAAGCTCCAGCGTGGAAAACACTTACCACGCAAGGCGGCCAATTTTTGCCGCTCAGCTCGATCAGGCCATGTCAGATAAGCAGGGATCGGTCGGCGTTGAGGTGAAGGGCATTGTCGAGAGCAAGGCTCCACTGCTCAAGGAGTACAACCCTAACCACCCGATGGCGGACAAGGATGGCTTTATCTTCAAACCGAACGTCAACATGGTTGAAGAGATGGCTGACATGATCAATGCCTCGCGCAGCTACCAGACCAATGTACAGGTTGCAGATTCGGCCAAGAAGATGCTGCAGCAGACGCTCCAGCTTGGCAAATCCTGATAGGAGGGATGCAACATGGTCGACACCACAAACAGTGTGAACGGCATTGGCCGTACCACGACCCAGACCACAGGCACCACAACGACGCCGAAGAAAGAGCTGGATCAGGCTTCGTTTATGAAACTGCTGACCATGCAACTATCATATCAGGATCCCTTCAAGCCGGTGGACAATGCCCAGATGCTCTCCCAGATGGCTTCCATGTCTACCTCGGAGGGGATCAGCAGTCTGTCTACCCAGATGGGCAAGCTCAATGAGCAGATGATCTCCAGCCAGGCTCTGCAAGCATCTTCTCTGGTTGGCCAGAATGTACTCTTGCCCAGCAATGTGGGCTATCTGGACAAGGAGGGCCCTGTTTCCGGTGTCGTTCAGGTTGGCACGACCAATCAATACGCGGGTGTCAAGATTATCGTTGAAGACGAGGCGGGTCAGGTCATCAAGGAATTTAGCCTGGAAGGAGAACAGAAGGGCAATGTGGAGATCGCCTGGGATGGCACTGACAAGGCGGGCAACCGGGTCAAGCCAGGCAAATACGTGATCAAGGCCAGTGGCAGTGTGGATGGCAAGGCAGAAACTATTCCCACATACGCTTATGGCAAGGTCGACAGCGTTGCCCTGGGGAATGCAACAAATCCCACAATGCTTAATTTGAAGGGACTGGGGAGCACCCTGCTGAGTTCCGTCCTGCAAATATCAGGCACCAATCCAAACCAGACGGCTACTCCGTCAAAAACCACGTCGACAGCATCGATCTAAGGAGCTGGATATGTCATTTAACAATGCCTTGAGCGGTGTCAACGCGGCACAAAAAGACTTGAACGTCACCGCTAACAACATTGCGAACGTCAATACAATGGGCTTTAAAGAGTCCCGTGCCGAGTTTGCGGATGTCTACGCCAACTCCATCTTTGTCAATGCCAAGACTCAGGTCGGTAACGGTGTGGCGACCGGTGCTGTTGCCCAGCAGTTCCATCAGGGTGCGCTGCAATTTACCAATAACGCGCTGGATTTGGCCATTCAGGGGAACGGCTTCTTTGTCACCTCTGATGGTTTGACCAACCTGGATCGCACTTACACCCGTGCCGGTGCATTCAAGCTCAATGAAAACAGCTATATGGTCAACAATCAGGGCCACTATCTGCAAGGCTACGAGATCAACGCCGATGGCACACCCAAGGCGGTCAGTATCAATGCGACCAAGCCGATCCAGATCCCTGATCGGGCGGGTGAGCCGATCAAAACCAGCAAGATTGATGCAAGTTTCAACTTGCCTTCCACCGCATCGCCCCTGCCTGCAGGTAATGGTGCGGGGGATGCCTCCACCTTTGACCCTAAGGATTCCAAAACCTACTCCTCATCCACCTCAGTGGTGATTTATGACTCGCTCGGTGAACCTCACACTATCACCCAGTATTTTGTCAAAGAAGCAGATCCAGCAGACCTGACCAAGCCAGCTAGCCCGACAGCTTGGCGCATGTATCTCTATCAAGGTGATAAGCCGGTCGATATCGTCGGAGGGGTGACGCCAACAATGGCCACAGGGTTGAATCCTGCACCTGCCGGTGCCCGAATTACCTTTGGTGCCGATGGTAAAATGATTACTCCGACCACACCGGCAAACATCCAAACGGAGCAGTTGGGGGCAGCAGGAGCGGGAATTATTACCAATGGTGCGGATCCTACCCAGCAGGTAGATATCACTTTCGGCACTGTGACCCAATATGCCTCACCGTTTGAAGTCAACAAGTTGTCACAGGATGGTTCCACTGTCGGCCGTTTGACCAAGGTCGAGATCACGCCGGATGGGATTGTCTCTGCAACCTACAGCAATGCCACCACCATCAAGGTAGCCATGGTGGCCATGGCCAAATTTGCCAACTCGCAAGG
Organism: Aeromonas sp. 602200; assembly: GCF_049173895.1. NCBI lineage: Bacteria > Pseudomonadati > Pseudomonadota > Gammaproteobacteria > Aeromonadales > Aeromonadaceae > Aeromonas > Aeromonas sp. 602200. The sequence continues at coordinate 85,100 of NZ_JAAKSL010000015.1, read as the reverse complement.
GCTGACCCAGGTGGGTGATACTTCCTGGCGGCAATCCCTGCTCTCCGGCGATGCTTTGCCGGGAACGCCCAATTCAGGCACCTTCGGTACCATCAAATCGTCGGCGCTGGAGCAATCCAACGTAGATTTGACCTCCGAACTGGTTGATCTGATCACTGCCCAGCGTAACTTCCAGGCGAACTCCCGCTCTCTGGAGGTCAACAGTTCGCTGCAGCAGACCATCTTGCAGATCCGTTAATTCCTCTCAGGCGACGGGGCACCTTGGGTGCCCCGTTTTTTTATCGTTCTCTACTGTCGAATGGCTTGGCATTCCCCTTCTGTTGGCATCCAAATTGCAGTTCTGCTGTCAGAGTCATCTGTTTGACGGAGAATCCCATGGATCACCTGCTTTATATCGCCATGTCCGGGGCCAAAGAGAACATGAACAGCCTGGCTGTTCGCGGTAATAACCTCGCCAATGCCAATACCACCGGCTTTAAATCCGATTTCGAGCAGGCCCGCAGCATGCAGGCCTTTGGTGAGGGGCTGCCCAGTCGGGTATTTGCCATGACGGAACGTCCCGGCCAGAACCTGCAGCATGGCATGTTGATGACCACGGGGAGGGATCTTGACGTGGCGGTGGATGGTCCCGGCTGGATTGCGGTGCAAGATCCGAAGGGGGGGGAGGCCTATACCCGTATGGGAAATCTGCAGGTCAATGCGACTGGCAACCTACAGACCTCTACCGGCTTGAACGTCGTGGATGACGGTGGTCAACCCATCGTGCTGCCAATGCCGATGGAGAAGCTGGAGATTAACCGGGATGGCACCATCAGTGGCCGTCCTGAAGGGGCCGCCGCGAATTTGTCGGAAGATTTTCAGCGGATCAAACTGGTTAACCCGGCCGCCGATGCGGTAGAGAAGGGCCAGGATGGGCTTTTTCGGCGCAAAGATGGCCAGAATGAGCCTGCCTCTGCCAACGTTGGCCTGATCGCCGGCTCCCTGGAGGGGAGCAATGTCAATGTGGTGGATGAGATGACCAACCTGATCCGGTTACAACGACAGTTTGAAACCCAGGTCAAGATGATGAAAACGGCCGAAGAGAATGACGAGGCCCAAACCCAGTTGCTGCGTATCAGCTAATCAAGGAGTTACCTATGAATCCTGCACTCTGGATCAGCAAGACCGGGTTGGATGCTCAGCAGACCAATATTTCGGTCACCTCGAACAACCTGGCGAACGCCAGCACCGTTGGTTTCAAGAAATCGCGGGCCATTTTCGAGGATCTGCTCTATCAAAACATCAATCAGCCCGGCGGCCGTTCGTCGGCGGATACCGAGTTGCCCTCCGGCTTGATGCTTGGCGCGGGCGCCAAGGTGGTGGCTACCCAGAAAAACCACAGTCAGGGCAACGTACAGACTACGGATAATTCGCTGGATCTGATGATCAGTGGCCGTGGCTACTTTGAAATTCAATTGCCCGACGGCAGCCTGGCCTATACCCGTAATGGGCAATTCACCCTTAACAGCGAAGGCACCATAGTGACGCCGGGTAACGGTTATCCCCTGCAGCCAGAAATCCAGATCCCGGAAAATGCCCAGAGTGTCACTGTCGGCACTGATGGTCAGGTCTCGGTACAGTTGAAGGGAGATGGTGCTTCTCAAGTGGTCGGACAGATCACCCTGTCAGACTTTGTCAATGCCAGTGGTCTGCAGCCGATGGGTGAGAACATGTTTCTGGAAACCCAGTCCAGCGGTGCAGCCATTCAGGGAACTGCCGGGGCGGATGGCATGGGGGTCTTGAAGCAAGGGATGCTGGAAAGCTCCAACGTTAACGTCACCGAAGAGCTGGTGAATCTGATCCAGGCTCAGCGGGTCTACGAGATGAACTCTAAAGTCCTCTCTGCGGTGGATGGCATGATGTCCTTCCTGATCCAGCGGACCTAATGGGGAGAGCCATGATGAAAAGCGTATGGATGCTGGGGTTGCTGGTGTTGGGGGGGTGTAGCAGTACTCCCAATACACCCAGGCCTGATGACCCCGAGTTTTCCCCCGTATACGGGGAGTCGGAGCCCGTCTCGGTGAGACCGACGGGTGCTATTTTTCAGCCGGATCAGGTTAATGGCATCTATTCGGATATCAAGGCGCACAAGGTGGGTGACATCATCACCATCGAGCTGGCCGAGTCCACTTCCGCCTCGAAGAAGGCAAATACCCAGAGTGGCAAGGATAACAAGTTCAATCTGGATCCGGTGACGCTGGGGGGCGTGCCTGTCACTGCCAGCCCCTATGATCTCTCCGCATCCATCGCTCAAAACAGTGCCTTCAAGGGGCAGGCCAAGGCGGATCAGAGCAACAGCCTGCAAGGCAATATTTCGGTCAGTGTGGCCAAGGTACTGCCCAATGGCAATCTGCTGGTACGGGGCGAGAAGTGGATCATGCTCAACAATGGCAATGAGTATATCCGTATCACAGGTCTGATTAGACCGGAGGATGTCACCTCGGATAACAGCGTGTCATCCCAGAAAGTGGCGAATGCCCGTATCTACTATGGTGGTACCGGCGATCTTGCCAATACCCAGGAACAGGGATGGCTTACCAGCTTTTTCAATGGTCCCTGGTGGCCGCTCTAGGAGATGTTATGAAGTCACTCCGTTTGGTTACTCTGCTCTGCTGTCTGCTGCCTTTGGGGATGGCGAATGCCGCCCGGATAAAGGACATCAGCTCGGTAGAGGGGGTGCGTAGCAACCAGTTGATCGGCTACGGTCTGGTCGTGGGTCTGCCAGGTACCGGCGAGAAGAACAACGCCTTTACCGAACAGACCTTCCGCACCATGCTCAACAACTTTGGTATCAAGGTGCCGGACAACATCAAACCCAAGATCAAGGATGTGGCGCCGGTGGCAATCCATGCAGATTTGCCGCCGTTTGCCAAGCCGGGCCAGACCATAGACGTCACTGTTTCTGCCATCGGTGAGGCCAAGAGCCTGCGCGGTGGTACGCTGCTGCAGAGTTTCCTGAAAGGGCTGGATGGGCGGGTCTATGCAGTCGCGCAGGGCAGCCTGGTGGTCGGCGGGTTGGGTGCCGAGGGGGCTGATGGCTCCAAGGTGGTGGTCAATACTCCGACCGTCGGCCGGATTGCCAATGGTGCAACCGTAGAGCGAGAGGTGCCCAACTCATTTAGTCAGGGAGATACGATTACCTTCAACCTCAACCGCCCCGACTTTACTACTGCGCGTCGGTTGGCCGATGTGGTCAACGATCTGGTGGGGCCCAATACTGCGCAGGCACTCGATGCCACTTCGGTCAAGGTTTATGCCCCGCGGGATCCGGGCCAGCGAGTCTCCTATCTGGCGACTATCGAGAACCTGGAGGTGGACCCGGCCAACGAGGCGGCCAAGATCATCGTCAACTCCCGCACCGGCACCATCGTTATCGGCAGTCAGGTGAAGCTCAAACCGGCGGCCATCAGCCACGGAGGCCTGACGGTGACCATAGCCGAAAACCAGCAGGTCTCTCAACCCAACCCGCTGGCAGGGGGCGAGACCACGGTCACCAACAACTCGACCATCAATGTCCAGCAGGAGCCCGGGCGGATGTTCAAGTTTGATACCGGTGCGACTCTGGACGATCTGGTCCGAGCGGTCAATCAGGTCGGGGTCGCCCCCGGTGATTTGATGGCTATCCTTGAGGCGCTGCAGCAGGCAGGTGCCATCGAGGGGCAACTGGTCATATTGTAACTGCCGGCAAGTGATTGCCACGGGTGGCAATGAGGTAAGCAAAATGGCGGAGTTTGACACCAACAGCGGCATGAATCTCGGGGTGGTGCAGGATATCAAGAACCTGGACCGTCTGCGCCAGATGAGCCACAGCAAAGAGGGACAGGCCGAGGCACTGCAGGGGGCTGCGCGCCAGTTCGAGTCAATCTTTACCCAGATGTTGTTTCAGAGCATGCGTCAGGCCAACGGGGTGTTGACTCAGGACAACCCGATGAACAGCAGCTATACCCAGTTCTATGAAGGGATGCTGGATGAACAGCGAGTGGCAGACATGTCCAGCAAGGGGGGGCTTGGATTGGCTGATATGGTGGCTAGGCAGCTCTCACCGGCGACATTTGTCCATCAGGATGGCCGGGTGCTCAAGATGCCGCAACGGACGGAACGGGTCTATAAACCCTACGAGCCACCCAAGACGGCTGCCACTGATTTGATCTCGGCATCAAAAGTTGGCAAAGATTTTGCTGAAAAAGAGATGACCGAGGGGGTCAAGGAGAGCCACGCACTCACTATGCCCCGTCGACCGCACCGCAGCATTCCGCCCATGGGACGCATGGCCAGCGAAGAGGGCAGTGCCGCCAGTAGTGGGGGCAAAGAGTTCGATACGCCGGAAGAGTTCGTTAATCGCCTGATGCCGCTGGCCAAGAAAGCGGCCGACAAGTTGGGGTTAAGCCCGGCGGTACTGGTCGCTCAGGCGGCATTGGAGAGCGGCTGGGGCAAACGGGTGATCAAGGATGGTGAAGGGCAGATGACCCATAACCTGTTTGGCATCAAGGCCGATCCTCGCTGGGAAGGGCCCAAGGCGGTAGTCAGCACCCTGGAATATGAAGAGGGAGTGGCGTCCCGCCAGAAAGCGGCGTTTCGTTCCTATGGCTCGTTTGAAGAGAGCTTCAACGACTATGTGGACTTTCTCACCTCCGGTTCCCGCTACAAGGGGGCCCTGGCCAGAGTGGACAGTCCGGATCGCTACTTCGAGGCGCTGCAACAGGCGGGTTATGCCACCGACCCGCACTATGCCAGAAAACTGAAACAGGTATTGCGCAGTGATGCCATTGCCCGATACAACGAGATGGAGCTGTAACATATGGCAAGCGATCTGCTTGGAATTGGTACATCGGGCGTGCTGGCACAGCAGCGCCTGCTGCAGAGCACCAGTAACAATATCGTAAACGTCAATAGCCAGGGCTATGTGCGTGAGCGTACGCTGGTGTATACCAATGCCATCGGTCTTGGCACAGGTGACATCAGGACCGAGCGGGTAATCAACAGCTATATGCAGGGAGAAGTGCGTCGCGATACCTCTGCCTTTTACGCATCCCTGACTCATTACGAGCAGCTGGCCGGCGTGGATCGCCTGCTGGGAGACACCAGCAATAGCGTAGGGGAGACCATCACCTCTTATTTCAAGTCCTTTCATTCGGCAAATGAATCACCCGCCGAGATCGGTGGCCGCAAGGTAGTGATGACGGAGCTGAGCGGTATGGTGAACCGCTTTCACACACTCTCGGCCCAGCTCGACAAGCAGAGCGATACCCTCAACACCCGTATTGAAGATGAGACCAAGCAGGCCAACAGTCTGCTCACCAGCATCAATGATCTCAACCAGGCGATCATCCGTACTCAGGGGTCTCCCGAAGAGAACCTGATGCTGTTTGATCAGCGTGACGAGGCGATCAGGCAGCTCTCCGAGAAGATGGATATTCGTACCGTAACCCAGGCTAACGGCAGCGTATTGGTCAATATGAGCACTGGTCATTCGCTGATCCTGGATGGGGGCGTTGCCCAGTTCAAGGTGGTGGCGGGCGATCCCGATTCCCGTGATCAGGAGTTGCAGCTGACTCTTGGCGACAATCAGGCTCTCATCGATCACGATACCTTCGGGGGGGCCATGGGAGGGCTGTTCAAGGCGCGTACCGACCTGGAGCCGACCAAGCGTGAACTGGGCCAGCTGGCCGTTGCGATGGCGGATGCCATGAACCAGCAAAACCGTCTCGGGATGGATCTGGACAACGAGTTGGGCAGCGATATTTTCACCCTGCCAACCAGCAAGGGATTGCCTTATGGCGACAACACAGGGTCGGTCGGAGCGAATGTCAGCTTTGTACCCGGCAAAGGAAGCTCTGTAACCCCCTTCGACTATGAAGTGCGCTTTAGCAGTGCGAGCGGATATGAAGTGTTCTCGCTGGACAAATCTGGTAATCGCACCTCTGTGGCGACGGGCACCACGCCGCCAGCAACGTTTGAACTGGCTGGCCACGGGATCTCGATCGATCTCACCGGTACGCCAGCGGCAGGAGACAAGCTGCTGCTGCAACCAACCAAGGGGGCTGCTGCCGGGCTGGCTCAGCAGATCAACCGGCCGGAAGACCTGGCCTTGGCTGCACCTCTCAAAGTACAGAAGACTACCAACAACATCGGCAGTGCAGACATCAAGCTTGATGGCATCTTCAATACCGGAACGGGTTCCGGTTTTGGTACCAACAGCCTGGATCCCGCCGCTCCCCAGATCGTCAAGATCGGCAATAACGGCAATTATGAGGTGTATGCCGGTGATGGCACTACCTTGATCGGTGTCGCGCCGGCAGCCAGCAAAGGGCAGAATTTGATGGCCTCGATAGTAAACCCCTTTCCGGGTGGGCCTGCGGTCTACAGCAACCCGAAACAGAGCCCGGGCTACGAGTTCAGCATTACCGGCACGGTAGAACAAACCGACAGCTTTCAGCTTAGTTACAACACCAATGGTTTTGCTGATAACAGCAATGGTCTGGCAATGGCTGAGTTGCAGAACAAGGATCTGGTACGCAAAAGCACCAATGGTGGTACCACCAACGACAAGATGACCTTTAACCAGGCTTACTCCGGGTTGGTGATGGAAGTGGGTAACAATACCAGTCAGGCAAAAACCCTGCTCAAGGCTAATGAATCCAAGCTGATCCAGAGTACCGGGATCTACGAGAGCGTCTCCGGGGTCAATCTGGAGGAGGAAGCGGCCAATCTGATCCGTTTCCAGCAATCTTACGCGGCATCCGCGCAGGTGGTCAGTACGGCCAAAACCATCTTCGATACACTGCTTTCGTCCGTGAGGTAACGTCATGCGCATCACTACAAACATGATCTACGATCGGAATCTTTACTCCCTCACCAATACCAACGAGCGACTGGACAAGGCCTATCAGCAGCTGCAAACCGGCAACAAGTTTCAGAGCGCCGGTGAGGATCCGGCAGGCATGAGCCAGAAGATGGCGCTGACCAAAGAGATTGAACTGTTTAAACAGTACGGGGTGAATGGCAGTTTGCTGCAGAACAGTCTGGGGCATGAAGAGACGGTATTGGACTCTCTCAATACTGCGATGCTCAGTGCCCAGACCCTGATCCAGAAATCCAATAATGGTGCCATTAGCCTGGATGACCGAAAGGCCATTGCCAGCGAACTGGAAGGGTTGCAGCAGCAAATGTTTGACCTGATGAACAGCAAGAACTCATCGGGTGAATTTATTTTCGGGGGCAATCAGAGCAAGACCCAGCCCTATGTGAAAGATGCCAACGGTAAATACATTTATCAGGGAGATCCTGGCCAGCGAAATATTCAGGTATCGCCCACAGTGCAAATTGCTGCCAATGACTCCGGACAGGATCTGTTTGAAATCGTAGCAACCAGAAGAACCGCCAGTGCCACCAGTGCGAATATCAAGGTAGGGGTCGGGGATCAGGGGGATTTTGATAATTTCTATAAATCCAGTTACGACCCGGCACTGCCCAGCAACACCTACACAGTCTCCACCACAATTGGCCCGCCCGATACCTATGATATCAAGGATGCGGGTGGCAATACCCTGCAGACAGGTAATTACACTCCCGGTACCAAAATACCGTTCAATGGTCTCGAACTGACACTGGATCAGCCTGCAGGTGGTGCAGCACAGCAGTTTGCTCTCAATCCTCCCAAGAATGACAACGTGTTGAACGGGATGTCAGACTTCATTACGGCTCTGCGTGATCCCAATATTTCAGCCGAGAGTTTTGAGCAAAAAGTGGCCGATGCCACCGTTCATATGAAAAATGCCCGTTTGAACATTGATCATGGGCTGGGTGAACTGGGTGGCCGGATGAACAGTCTGGAGCAGGTGATGGGTTCCAACGAGGGGTTGAGCACCCTCAATGCCGAGGCGAGAGCCAAGGTGTCGGAAGCCGATCTCTATGAGGTAATTTCAGCCCTGTCAAAAGAGGATGCGGCATTGAGTGCCTCGCAGCTCTCGTTCAGCAAAATAAGTCGTCTGACGCTATTTGACTATATTCGCTAAGAAAAGGCCCCTATGGGGCCTTTTTGCTATGCATCCCCGGCAGAGTTCCCCTGATATGTTCCGACAATTGTAACAAGCTGTTGCCATACCCTGTTTCCTGGTTGAGGCGGGGTTGACCTCCCTGCGGGATTGGATAATCATGCCGCCCGCACAACAGAGGGTTGTGCATATTATTTGCAGCATCTCGTTAGGCGAGGCTCCTGTATAAACACAGGCCACTGATCTCACGACGTCCAGAGACGCCCAAGATCAGGACAGTTTTCATCGGATTAAGGTGTAAACCCAAGTGGCTTCCGGCATGCCGGATACGTTATGCAGTGCTAAAGCTGGTACGTGGGGATGATGACACGCCGAACGGCGTCATTTCCTGCCTATTACTCGTCAATCAAATTGCTGTTTTCTTTCAGACAGCGAACGGTCTCCGCTCGCGCTCAGGCTTGCCTGAAATCACATGAGGTTCTTTGTGATGAAGAAAACACACACCATTCTCAACCGTCATCAACTGCTCGATCTCGCCAGCCTGCAAGGCTGGCTGGAACACAATCTGGATCCGGTTCAGCGCGCCGATCAGCTGCTGACCCTGCGTCCGGAAGAGCTCAACTGCATCTTTGACACCTTGCCTGCGTCAGAAGGGGCAGAACTGATCGCTTCTCTCTCCGCAGAGAGTGCCGGTCGCCTTTTGCTGCGGCTGCATGGCAGCATCGTCAGCGTGTTGCAGGAGGCTATTCCCCGTCGCGAAATGGTGGCTATCCTGCGCAAACTGAGTCGTCAGGATCGCACCATGTTGCTGGCTCGCTTCCCGACCCAGGCGCAGGCCATCTACTACTCACTGCTGGATTGGCCGCCTGAGTCCGTCGGGGCCAATATGCGCCACGAGTATCTGGCAGTGAGCGAACAGGATTCCGTCGGCAAGGCCAAGCAGCTGATCCACGATGCCTGGGACAATGCCCAGCTGTTCCGCCACATCTATGTGGTCAACGTGGATGGCCGTCTACAGGGGAGTATCTCGCTCAAGAGCTTGCTGATTGCTGACCCCGAGGCCAGTGTCGCTAACCTGATGGACCGGGAGACGGTGCGGATCAACGCTCGGGCTGATCAGGAGCTGGCGGCGCGCCTGCTGATCGACCGCGACCTGTCGGTATTGCCGGTCGAGGATCAGGGGAGACTGGTCGGTATTTTCCACGTCGATGATGCCGCCGACATTCTGGAGCTTGAATCCACCGAGGATGCCGAGATGCAGGGTGGCTCATCACCGCTCGATACCCCTTACTTGCAGGCGACGCCCTGGCAGCTGTGGCGCAAACGGGTGGGCTGGCTGCTTATCCTGTTCGTGGCGGAAGCTTACACCGGCACAGTGTTGCGGGCATTCGAGGAGCAGCTGGAAGCCGCCATCGCGCTGGCCTTCTTCATTCCACTCCTGATCGGTACTGGCGGTAACAGCGGCACCCAGATCACCACCACCATAGTACGAGCCATGGCGGTCGGGGAGGTGAGTCTGCGCAATCTCGGCACAGTGCTGAAAAAGGAGCTCTCCACCGGTCTGCTCATCTCGGGGGCCATTGCCATGGCGGCCTGGGTGCGGGCATGGAGTCTTGGCGTCGGTCCCCAGATTGGCATGGTGGTGACCTTTACCATCATCGCCATCGTGCTCTGGAGTGCCACGGTCGCGTCCATTATTCCCATGGTGCTGCGTCGTTTCCGCATCGATCCGGCGGTGGTCTCTGCACCCTTCATCGCGACGCTGGTGGATGGTACCGGCCTTATCATCTACTTCGAGATGGCCAAGTGGTTGTTGCCCGAGTTGCAGTAACAGGGAGATTGAGATGCAAAAGGCAGCCAGTGGGCTGCCTTTTGCATTTATCTTTCCGGTTTAGCCGAGCTGGAACAGCAGTGGCCAGCCCTGCTCCTGACAGTAGCGGTGTTCCTTCTCCAGATTCTGCATCAGGAGACGGTTCTCCTCGCACCAGTCGATCGGCAGGGTCACGACCAGCTGATCCCCTTGCACTGCGACTTTCCACTCAGGCAGCAGGTTGTCCTGACGCTTGTGGTGAGCGGCGACTGCGAGGCGCAGGATGCGGATGCAGCGCAGCACCGTTTGCATGTCGTGGTTGGGCAGGGGAGGCAGCTCGGAGAGCTTGAGCCCCTTGCGCTGGAAGCGTACCAGCGCTGCCAGCAGGGCCTGATCGTCCTGGTTGAAGCCAGGCAGGTCTGTGTGTTGCAGGATATAGGCGGAGTGGCGATGAATGCCGCTGTAGTTGATGGCTAGGCCGATTTCGTGCAGCCGCGCTGCCCAGCCGAGGATGGCGCGATAGGGCTCAATCTCCATCTGCCAGGGCTCTTGCAGGGCATCAAACAGGGTCAGCACGCTCTGCTCAACCCGGGCTGCTTGTTTGCGGTCCATCCGGTAGTGGGTGCCGAGCGCCTGCGCGGTACGCTCGCGAATATCGTGGTGCTGCAAGCGTTCCTCGAATTCATAAAGCAACCCTTCACGCAGGGCACCATCGGAGTAGTCGAGCCGCTCTATGGGCAGCGAGGTAAACAGCCCGAGCAGGATGGCGACCGCAGCGGCAAACACCTCCTGACGCTCCTCGGTAAGCCCGACCAGTTTGAGGTTATCCACTCGCTTGCGCTCAATCATCAGCGCCTTGAGCCGCTCCAGCCCCTCCAGCGTGATGCTGCCGTCAGTCAGCCCTTCGCCTTGCAGTACATCCCGTACCGTACGAATGGAGCCTGAGCTGCCAAGGCAGCTCTGCCAGCCCAGCTTGCGGTACTGGTTGACGATGGGGGCGAGTTGGTGCTGCGCCTCCAGCACGGCATTGGTGAAGTGCTTGTCGCTCAGCTTGCCGCTGGCAAAGAAGCTCTGGGTAAAGCTGACGCAGCCCATCTTGCGACTGGTAAGGGCCTTGTGTTCAAACCCTTCACCGATGATGAGTTCGGTGCTGCCGCCGCCGATATCGATCACCAGTACCTGGCCCTCGATATGCTGGGTATGGGCAACCCCCTGATAGATGAGGCGTGCTTCTTCCTGCCCGCTGATGATCTCGATGGGGTGGTTGAGCACCTTGGCTGCTTCACTCACAAATTCGCGGGCGTTGCTGGCACGGCGCAGGGTATAGGTACCTGCGATGCGGATCTGGTCCGGCTTGATGTTGGTGAGGCGCTCGGCAAACAGTGACAGGCAGGCGAGGCCGCGTTCCATCGCCTCCGGGCTCATCCGCTTCTGCTCATCCATCCCTTCCGCCAGACGCACCCGCTCCTTGATGCGATCGACGATGCGAAAACGCCCTTCGCTCAGATGGGCGATCACCATATGAAAACTGTTGGAGCCGAGATCCACGGCGGCATAGAGACTATTGTCCATTGTTTGACTCGATACGTTTGAGATAGTCGTAAATCGCCACCTGAGAGCGGATCTTGCGGCGGTTGCCCCGCTTCACATATTCGTTCTGCTGGTCGGCATCAATGACCCGCGCCTTGCAGGTATCACTCAGTTGTAGTTCGAGAATGTCCATGATGCGCTGCTTGAGGCGCTCATCATAAATGGGGGTGCCCACCTCGATCCGGCCGTCGATATTGCGGCTCATCCAGTCGGCGCTGGAGATATAGAGCTGGGGGTTGCCCTTGTTGTGGAACACCATCACCCGCGGGTGCTCGAGGAAGCGGTCGATGATGCTGATCACCTTGATGTTGTCACTGAGGCCCGGTACGCCCGGACGCAGGGCGCACATGCCACGGATGATCATCTGGATCGGTACTCCCGCCTGCCCGGCGGCATAGAGGCGGTTGATGAGATCCTTGTCCACCAGATTGTTGATCTTGAGGATGATACCGCTCGGCTGGCCCGCCTTGGCGTTGGAGAGCTCGTTGTCGATGAGACGATAAAGCTGACGGCGGCTGTTGATGGGGGAGACCAGCAGGTGGTTGAATTTGTATCGCTTATAGGGGTACTCGATGTATTCAAACACCCCTTCCACTTCGGCGGTGATATCCGGATTGCGGGTCAGCAGCGAGAAGTCGGTGTAGATCTTGGCGGTCTTCTCGTTGAAGTTTCCGGTGCCGATATGGGCATAGCGCACCGCCTCGCCATTTTCGTGACGGGTGATGAGGCAGAGCTTGGAGTGGATCTTGAGGCTCGGTACCCCGAACACCACCTTGACTCCGGCATCGGTAAGGATGTTGGCCCAGTCGATGTTGGCCGCCTCGTCGAAACGGGCGCGCAGCTCGACCACCACGGTCACCTTCTTGCCGTTGTTGGCGGCATCGATAAGGGAGTGGATGATCCGCGACTTCTTGGCCACCCGATAAATGTTGATGCGAATGGCGCTGACCGCCGGATCGAACGCCGCCTGGCGCACTAGCTCGGTGAAGTGGTGGAACTTGTGATACGGGTAGTAGAGCAGAATATCCTGCTTGGTGATGGCATCGAAGGCGTTGACGAAGCCGTCAAAATCGCGGCAATCGAGGGCCGGCAGTTTGGGGTTTTCCAGGTAGTCACGACCCACGTTGGGGAAGCCGATGAAATCCTTGAAGTTGTGATAGCGCCCACCCGGCATGATGGCGTCGTAGGAGCTGATCTGCAGCTTGAGTTTCAGGAAGCTTATCATGGCGGCGGGCATCTCCCGCTCGTAGACGAAGCGCACCGGCATGGCGGTGAGGCGCTGCTTCAAGCCGTCACTCATCTTGTCCACCAGGCTCAAGTCCAGCTGGTCGGAGAGATCATATTCGGCATCCCGGGTCAGCTTCACCGCATAAGCGGCAATCTCGTCGTAGTCGAAGAAGCCTTTGAAGATCTCGTCGAGGCAGAAGCGGATGACGTTATCCAGAATGATGATCTGCTTCTTGCGGCGGGTCCCTTCCGGCGGCAGCTGGAAGAAGCGGGGCAGGTCGTCGGTCGGCACTTCCACCAGAGCGTACTGGATCACCTGACCGTTCTTCTTCATCTCGATGGCCAGATAGGTGTACTCATCCTTGAGGAATTTGACCGGATTAACCTCTTTGTTGAGCAGGATCGGGATGATGTGGCGTAGCACCTTCTCCTTGAAGAAGACCCGCAGCCACTTCTGAATGGCATCGGAGAGCTGGTTCTCGTTGACCAGAAAGATGTTGTGGCGGGCCAGCGCAATCAACAGCTCCTTATAGGTGTTGTCGAACGCTTCACCGAGCGCCATCACCTTCTGCTGGATGGCGCGCAGCAGCACTTTCGCTTCATCGTCGCCACCATGTACTTCATTGATGAGGATGCGGCGCTTGACGTCCGATACCCGTACCTTGAAGAACTCATCCTGGTTGGAGGAGAAGATCCCCAGAAAACGAACCCGCTCGATGAGGGGCACCGTCTTGTCCATTGCCTCTTGCAACACCCGTTCATTGAATGAGAGCCAGCTCAGCTCTTTCTCTTCATACTGCTTGTCGGTGCTCATCTTGTGCCTCTGTTTCAGGTCGCGTCTGCGCGGCAGTTATGGCGTTAATATATGACAAATAAATGACAGTATTGTTACTGCTCGCTGAACGCTTCGTCGATGTCGACCACCAGATCGTCGGAGAGGGATTCCAGCGCGGTGATCAGCTTATCCATCGCGAGCCCGTCGGGCAGGGCAACCAGCGCATGGGCATAAAAGAGCGGGGCGCCGGAGTGGGGAGCCGGTTCACAGCCGGTGGTGAGATCGGCCACGTTGATCTCGAGCTGGCGCAGGATGCTGGCTACTTCATGGACGATGCCGGGGCGGTCGTTGCCGGTTACTGTCATCATGACTTGATGGGCTGGCTCGGCGGTAGGTGTTCCTTCGGCAAAGCTGATGGTCAGACCCGGTAGCAGGGCCAGTGCTTCGCACAGGCTGCGATAGTGCTCATCGGGGACAGAGACATGGAGGATACCGGCAAACTGTCCCGCCAGTTCGCTCATGGCGCTGCCCAGCCAGTTGCCCTGCTCGCGGCTGATGACTGCTGCCAGACTCTCGACGATCCCGGGTTTGTCTGCACCGATCACGGTGACCACCAATTGCTTTTGCATCCTGCTCTCCTTGAAATGGGATTTCTTGCTCTATCCCTATTGTGCCTGCTGGGGCTGGTCATATGAACCCCCGCCTGCTGACAAATAGATAAAAAGACGGGACTTTTCACTTTCTATACACGGGTCTGCTGCCTTGCTCCGTGGCGGCTGTGGTAAAGTAATTCCCCTTTCGTGTCGTGAACTGGATCGTGCTCTCATGAATACCCTTGTCCTATCGGGATTGTTGTTGCTGGCTCTGCTTGTGCTGGCGATCTTCTGGAGCAGAGGCAGACAGCAAAAGCGCCTGCCCTATGATGTGCAGGAGACCCTGTTCAGTCCCGCCGAGCGATCCTTCCTCGGGGTGCTGGATCTGGCGGTGGGTGACAAGGCCCGGGTCTTTGCCAAGGTGCGGGTGGCCGATGTGCTGACGCCGCAGGCCGGGATCGGCAAAAGCAAATGGCAGCAGTACTTCAACAAGATCAGCGCCAAGCATTTCGACTATCTGCTTTGCCACCCCGCTGATCTCTCCTTTATCTGTGCCATCGAACTCGATGACAGCTCCCACCGCCATCAGAAGCGCAAGGCGCGGGATCTCTTTCTGAAAACCGCCTGTGACAGTGCCGGTCTGCCGTTGCTGCAGATCCCGGCAAGTGCCAGCTATCTGGTGGAAGAGCTGCGCGAACAGATCTTGCCGCTGCTGCTCAAAACCAGCGAACCCTTGATTGACGATCTGCCGCACGGGGCGCGCCGCGAGCCGACGTTCAACCCTCTGCTGCTGGACGGCGTGGATGTCGGTGCCGGGATGCGTGGCCGCACTGCCCATGCCGAGGCTGTCTCGCCCTCGTCGCTCCACGAACCTGCCATCCGGGCCAAGGGGATGGTGGAGACACCACAGAGTGAGGGTGAGCTGGTCGATGGACTGTTCGCCGATGTAGAGGAGGACGAGGAGCTCGAGGTGCAGCATTGCCCCCGTTGCGATGCGCCGCTGGTGGAGCGGGAGGCGAAAAAAGGCCCCCACGCCGGTCGACTCTTCCTGGCCTGTAGTCGTTTTCCCGCGTGTCGTTATGCGGCGCCGCATCACCACCACAGCCACTGAGTTCATCTGACCGTATTGCATGCTGCCCTCTGACGAGGGCAGTTTTCTTTCCGCCATTGGCGGCGTTTGCTAGCGGCGCCAATGCAGAAAATTCCTCGGCAAAATTTATCTAATCTCCCGTTTCTATCGATACACTTAGCCTGAATACGACAATTTTTGACAATGTGTCGGTTTTTTGGCACTTTGTGTGCCTGCAAAAAGACAGTCAGTAGCTGTTTTATTACTAAATAAAACAATAAGTTAGTTCAGGATATCGCGAGGGATGGATATGGTGGAGATGGGCGTGTTGATTGTTGATGCCGATGCGCAGCGGCGCCAGCAGTTGGGAACCGTGCTCACGTTTATGGGGATCCTGTGGCAGGATGTCGCAGAAGGGGACCTGGATGTCGCCATCGAATCTTCTGGCCCACTGCAAGGGGTGCTGGTGGGTGAACTGGCAGGTCGCACCTTGCCCGAGTTACTTGCCGCTTTCCCTCGTACCCCCTTTATCTCGCTGGTTGAGGCGGAACTGCCCAACAGCAACTTTATCGGTGTTGCCCAGGCCCCCTTTACCTATGAGTCGCTGACTCGTCACCTGCACTTCTGTCAGGCTTTTGTCTCTCTCCATCCCCGTCAACAGACCCACGACAAGGGGCAGACGTTGCTGCGTTTGCTGGTGGGCAAAGGGAAGGGGATCCAAGAGGTTCGCCGCCTCATCAGCCAGGTGGCCGAGACCGATGCCAACGTGCTGATCCTTGGTGAATCGGGAACCGGCAAAGAAGTGGTGGCCCGTGCCATTCACGAACTCTCGGCCCGCAGTAGTGGCCCCTTTGTGCCTATCAACTGTGGTGCCATTCCTGCCGAGTTGCTTGAGAGCGAACTGTTCGGTCACGAGAAGGGAGCCTTTACCGGCGCCATCGCAGCTCGTCGCGGTCGTTTCGAGCTGGCGCAGGGGGGCACTCTGTTCCTCGACGAGATTGGCGACATGCCGATGCCGATGCAGGTCAAACTGCTGCGGGTATTGCAGGAGCGGCTGTTCGACAGGGTCGGTGGCGGCAAGCCCATTCAGGCCGATGTGCGCATCATTGCGGCGACCCATCGGGATCTGGAGGCATTGATCCGCAGTCAGGGTTTTCGTGAAGATCTCTACTACCGCCTCAACGTCTTCCCCATTGAGACCCCGCCATTGCGGGATCGCATCGATGACATTCCGCTGCTGCTGCAGGAGTTGCTCAACCGTCACGCGGAGCAGCACCACAGTGTGATCCGTCTGACCCAGCGGGCGCTGGAGTCGCTGATGCAGTACCCCTGGCCGGGCAATGTGCGCGAGCTTTCCAACCTGCTGGAGCGGCTGCTTATCCTCTACCCGCAACAGATCGTCGATGTGGCGGATCTGCCGAGTCGTTATCGTCTGTTGCCGAGCGAGCCGCGGGATGAGCGGCTGACCGAGATGGATGAGCGGGATGCGCTGGCGGCGGTGTTCCAGGAGCCGCCGGAGCTGGATCACCCCCTCGCCTCTGCCCGCACCATGCAACTGCCGGAGGAGGGGGTCAATCTCAAGGAGATGCTGGCCGACCTTGAAGTGGAGCTGATCCGCCAGGCGCTGGAGTCGCAGGACGGGGTGGTGGCCCGCGCCGCCGATCTGCTCGGCATGCGCCGTACCACCCTGGTAGAGAAGATGAAAAAGTACGGGATGAGCAAGGACGTTTAAGGGTCAAAGCCTTGACGTTAACATGCAATCTATTGTTTTAATTAACATATTTTAGTGGCATGGAAATTGAATGACCTGACCCAATAGCCAGTTTGAGGTCAGGTTTATGACAATCCAGCAGCAGGACATGCCACTCCAGTCCCACGAAGTGAGCCAGCTCTATGCCATCTTCAAGGCGCTCCCCACCGGGGTGTTGCTGCTTGACGGGGCTGGGGTGGTCACCCGCGCGAATCCGGCAGCCATCTCCCTGCTGGGGGAGCCGTTGGAAGGGGAGCTCTGGCGCCGCATCATTGCCCGCTGTTTTGAACCACGTGAGGATGATGGCCACGAGATCTCCCTGCGCGATGGACGACGGGTCCAGCTTTCTACCCAGCCGCTGCCGGATCAGAGCGGCCAGCTGGTCTTTATCAATGACCTCACTGAAACCCGCAAGCTTCAGGATCGCATCAACCACATGAAGCGGCTGTCGGCGCTGGGCAATATGGCGGCTTCGCTCGCCCACCAGATCCGCACTCCGCTCTCCGCCGCCATGCTCTATGCCGCCAACCTGGCCAACCGTACCCTCAAGCCGGAGTCCCGCAGCCAGTTTCAGCAAAAGCTGATGGCCCGCCTCCAGGATCTGGAGAAGCAGATCAACGACATCCTGCTGTTTGCCCGCAATGGCGACAATCAGGTGGTCACCCCCATCTCGGTACAGGGCTTGCTGGCTGAAGTGCAGGCTGGTGCCGAGGCTTTCTGTCAGCAACAGGGCTGCGAACTGCACATAGAGGCGCCGGAGCCCGATCTCTGCCTGCTGGCCAACAGCAGCGCACTGGCGGGCGCCATCAACAACCTGATCGCCAATGCCCAGCAGGCGGGGGCCACGTCACTCTTGGTCAGCGCGGTGCGCAGTGGTGTCCGGGTGGAGATGCGTGTCATCGACAATGGCAAGGGGATCCCTTCTCACCTGCTTGGTCAGGTATTCGAACCCTTCTTTACCACCCGCTCCCAGGGCACTGGCCTCGGGCTGGCGGTGGTGCAATCCGTCGTGCGTGCCCATCAGGGGGAGGTCGGTGTGGCCTCGGTTCCCGGTGAAGGCACCTGTTTTACTCTGTCGTTCCCCCTGCATCAGCAGCAGGTGCAACTTGGAGGTGCAGCATGAGCCTTGTTAAGGAGCTGTGCCTGCCGAGAGGGAGCCATATCAATGCGGCCAGGTTGGCTGTCGTGGGAGGTGTAGCATGACTCAGGCCCGGATCCTGGTTGTAGAAGATGACAATGGCCTGCGCGAAGCGCTGGTGGATACCCTTTTGCTCGGCGGTTATGAGTGCCGTGAAGCGGACAGCGGCGAGAGGGCTCTGCTGGCCCTCTCCCGTCAGCCGTTTGACATGGTGATCTCCGATATCCAGATGGGGGGAATGGACGGCCTCACCCTGTTGGCTACCATCCGCCAGCAATATCCGCAGATACCTGTGCTGCTGATGACAGCCTACGCCAACATCGATGGCGCAGTGCGCGCCATGCGCGAAGGGGCCATCGACTATCTGGCCAAGCCATTTTCGCCGGAGGTGCTGCTCAATCAGGTCAGCCGCTATGTGCCCGCCCAAAAGGTGGAGAAGCGCGCCGTGGTTTACGGGGATCCCAAAACTGCCGAGCTGTTCCAGCTGGCGACCCGAGTGGCCAGAAGCGAAGCGACCGTGATGGTGACCGGCCCGAGCGGGACGGGTAAAGAGGTGCTGGCCCGTTACATTCACGATAACTCCAGCCGCGCCGAGCAGCCTTTCGTCGCCATCAACTGCGCCGCCATTCCGGAAAACATGCTGGAGGCGACCCTGTTTGGCTACGAGAAGGGGGCTTTCACCGGTGCGGTACAGGGGTGCCCGGGCAAGTTCGAGCAGGCGCAGGGGGGCACCCTGCTGCTTGACGAGATCACCGAGATGGATCAGGGGCTGCAAGCCAAATTGCTGCGGGTGTTGCAGGAGAAAGAGGTGGAGCGGCTCGGCAGTCGCAAGATGATCCCGCTGGATGTGCGGGTCATCGCTACCAGCAACCGGGATTTGAAAAAAGCGGTGCAGGATGGTCTGTTCCGCGAAGATCTCTACTATCGCCTCAACGTCTTTCCGCTGCGCTGGTCTGCCCTCTGTGAGCGGCCCGGCGACATTCTGCCGCTGGCGGAGCACCTGCTGGCACTTCATGCCAGTCAGCAGGGGCTGCCGACACCACAGTTGACAGATGCCTCGCGGGAGCGGTTGCTGGCCCACCCCTGGCCCGGCAATGTGCGGGAGCTGGATAACGTGGTACAGCGCGCCCTCATCCTCAGCCCCGACGGGATCATTGATTGTGACCACCTCATTCTGGAGGAGCTGGACGAGCAGGAGATGGAGTTTGTCAGCGTGGAGCGCAGCTATGGCGGCGATCGCCTCGGCAGCGAGCTCAAGCAGCAGGAGCACCAGATCATCCTCGACACCCTGCAAGATTGTAACGGCAGCCGCAAGGCGGTGGCCGACCGACTCGGCATCAGCCCGCGCACTCTGCGCTACAAGCTGGCCCAGATGCGGGAGGCGGGGATCGACCTGCCAGCCTGAGGCATGTAGGGAAGCCGTACTGTGTGGGGGCTGTCATGGTCTTGACGGCCCGGCTCGATTATCATGGGGCCCTTGGCGCTTTGAGCCTGGGCCCTGTTTTTATTGGTAAAGCAGGGGACCGAGCCTTAATAAGGGACCCCTATGATCTCTCATCGAAAACTCGAAACTGTACTGAATCATCTGCTCGAACCGCACGCCATCAAGGATTATTGCCCTAACGGCTTGCAAGTGGAGGGGCGCGAGCGCATTCGCAAGGTGGTGACCGGTGTCACCGCCAGTCAGGCGCTTATCGACGCGGCGGTGGCTGCCGAAGCCGATGCCATTCTGGTCCATCACGGCTACTTCTGGAGCGGTGAACCGGCCCAGATCACCGGCATGAAGCAGCGTCGTCTCAAGACCCTGCTGACCCACGATATCAACCTGTTTGCCTACCATTTGCCGCTGGATGTCCATCCCGAGGTGGGTAACAACGCCCAGCTAGCCAAGCTGCTCGACATCAAGGTACGCCGCGGTCTGGAGCCGTGGAACAGCAAGAGCGTCGCCATGGTGGGCAAGCTGGAAGAGCCGATGAGCGGCGCTGACTTTGCCAAATTGGTTGCCGAGCGCCTTGGCCGTGAACCACTCTATTGTGGCGACAGCGGCCCCGAGCTTATCCGTTCCGTGGCCTGGTGCACCGGTGGCGGTCAGAGCTACATCAATCTGGCGGCGGAGCAGGGCATCGATGCCTTTATCTCCGGTGAAGCCTCAGAGCAGACCATTCACACCGCTCGCGAGATGGGGATGCACTTCTACGCCGCGGGCCATCACGCCACCGAGCGTTACGGCGTCAAGGCGCTGGGGGAGTGGCTGGCGACCGTGCATGGGCTGGATGTGACCTTTATTGATATCGACAATCCGGTCTAAACCTGTCCACGATCTGGCTACGAAACCGTGATCAAGGCTCATGTGCTGCTCGCTTATGTATACAGCAAAGAGTGCTCACGTATGTCCATACGCTCCGGTTCCTGGGCAGCTTGTAACCTTGTTGACGGTTTCTCGCTGCAGGTCGTGAACAGGTTTAAGCCTGTGCCTGTGGTGGGAAAATTCAGGAAATAAAAAGGAGGCCATCGGCCTCCTTTTTCACATTTCGACAAGGCGTCTGCTTACTCGCAGGCGTAACCCGCGGGGCCCAGTAGGGCGCCATCCAGTTGCACGGCGCCATCTATCATCTGCAGCCTGCCTTCGCAGAACCAGCGTACCACCAGCGGGTAGATGCTGTGCTCCTGCGCCTGTACTCGTGCCGCTACCTCGTCCGCCGTGTCTCCTTCAAAGATGGGCACGCGGGCCTGCAGGATCACCGGGCCGCCATCCAGTTCTTCGGTCACGAAGTGGACACTGGCGCCGTGTTCACTGTCACCGGCATCTATGGCGCGCTGGTGGGTGTGCAGGCCCTGATACTTGGGCAGCAGGGAGGGGTGGATATTGATCATCCGCCCGGCGAAATGGCGCACCAGATCGCCGCTCAATATCCGCATAAACCCGGCCAGCACCACCAGATCAGGCTGATAGTCTGCCATCAGCGCCAGCAGGGCGGCGTCATACTCCTCCCGGCTGGCAAACTGCTGCTGGGCCAGAATGGAGGTCGCCACGCCAGCTTCTTTGGCGCGAACCAGACCATAGGCATCGGCCTTGTTGCTGATAACGCCGACCACTTCACCGGCAATCTTGCCGCTGGCGCAGTGGTCGAGGAGCGCCTGCAGGTTGCTGCCGCTGCCAGAGATTAGGACGAGGATCCGCATCATTTGATGACGACCTGCTCCTCACCGTCTGCTGCCTTGGCGATATGACCGATGTGCCATGCGTTCTCGCCTTCTGCCTTGAGCAGGGTCAGCGCCTTCTCCAGCTGGTTGGCTGGCAGGGCGATGATCATGCCGACGCCGCAGTTGAAGGTGCGATACATTTCGTGACGGGTGACGTTGCCAGCCTGCTGCAGCCAGCTGAACACTGCCGGCCACTGCCAGCTCTGCTCGTCGATCACCGCTTGGGTGTTGGCGGGCAGGACACGGGGGATGTTCTCCCAGAAGCCACCGCCGGTGATGTGGGACAAGGCGTGGATCTCGCACTCCTTGATGAGCTTGAGCACAGGTTTCACATAGATGCGGGTCGGCTCCAGCAGGGCGTTGGCCAGGGTGGTGTCACCCAGCGGCTGATGCACGTCGGCTTTGGAGACTTCCAGAATTTTACGGATCAGGGAGAAGCCGTTGGAGTGAGGGCCGCTGGCGGCCAGGGCGATCAGGGCATCCCCTTCACCGACCTTGCTGCCGTCGATGATTTCGCTCTTCTCCACCACACCGACGCAGAAACCGGCGATGTCGTAGTCTTCCCCTTCATACATACCCGGCATCTCGGCGGTCTCGCCGCCCACCAGGGCACAGCCTGACTGCTCGCAACCGGCACCGATCCCGGTGACTACCGCGGCTGCGGTGTCCACGTCCAGCTTGCCGGTTGCATAGTAGTCGAGGAAGAACAGCGGCTCGGCGCCCTGTACGATCAGGTCATTGACGCACATGGCCACCAAATCGATGCCCACGGTGTCGTGCTTCTTCAGGTCGATGGCCAGCCGCAGCTTGGTGCCCACACCATCGGTACCGGAGACCAGTACCGGCTCCTTGTAGCCCGCAGGGATTTGACACAAGGCCCCAAAGCCGCCAAGACCACCAAGGACTTCAGGACGACGAGTGCGCTTTGACACGCCCTTGATACGTTCAACCAGTGCATTGCCGGCATCGATATCTACGCCAGCATCCTTGTAGCTCAGTGAGGTTTTGTCAGTCACGAGTATTCCCCGTCATGTAAAGAAGTGGAGGGTAAAATTCGGGGCGTATTCTAACAGTGGCGGTGAAAAACCAGAAAGGAAATCGTTTGCGCGTTTTTGCGTGGAAATGCTCTACAAGCGGTGGCTTTTGTTGTATGATTCCGCGATTTTTTTTGCGGCAGGTTAGAGGAGATAATAATGAAAGTCGTTGAAGTCAAACACCCCCTGGTCAAACACAAGATCGGTCTGATGCGCGAAGGCGATATCAGCACCAAGCGTTTCCGTGAACTGGCCAAAGAAGTGGGCAGTTTGTTGACCTATGAAGCGACCTCTGACTTCGAAACCGAGAAGGTTATCATCGATGGCTGGAATGGGCCAGTAGAAGTTGACCAGATCAAAGGCAAGAAGGTAACCGTCGTACCCATCCTGCGTGCTGGCCTTGGCATGATGGATGGCGTGCTGGAGCACATGCCGAGCGCCCGCGTCAGCGTGGTCGGTATCTACCGCGATGAAGAGACCCTGCAACCGGTTCCCTATTTCGAGAAGATCGTCAGCAACATCGAAGAGCGTCTGGCGCTGGTCATCGATCCGATGCTGGCCACCGGCGGCTCCATGATCGCCACCATCGATCTGCTGAAGAAGAAAGGTTGCCAATCCATCAAGGTGCTGGTACTGGTTGCCGCGCCGGAAGGGATCAAGGCGCTGGAAGCCGCTCACCCTGACGTAGAGCTCTATTGCGCTTCTGTCGATCAGGGGCTGAACGAGAAAGGCTACATCGTGCCGGGTCTGGGCGATGCAGGCGACAAGATCTTCGGTACCAAGTAAGTTGACACCTTAACCTGCTTCCCATGTGGAAGGGGTGATCGGAGCCGGCGTATCGCCGGCTCTGCTGTTTGTGGCCGCTTGTGCCAGCCTTGCCGCAGGACGCGCCTTGCCGCTACCATAAGCACACTCTCCCATTTCGAGACTCTGTTCATGTTCAAACGTGTTGTGACCGCCCTCTGCTGCGGCTTGTCATTTATGGCCTCGGCCGCTCAGGTGACCGACCTCTATCAGGGCAAGGCCCCGACCAGTGGCGATATGGTGGCCGCTCAAGGGCAGGCTCTCGGTCAGGTGCTGATCAAGGTCACCGGCAAGCGCGACATCCTCACCCAACCTGTGGTGGTCAAGGCGCTGGCGGCCCCGGGTGACTATGTCAAAAGCTATGGCTATCAGGATCAGGACTCCGTCAAGTATCTGAAAGCCGAGTTCAAGAGTGACAAGGTCAACAGCCTGGTCTCCGAGAGCCAGTTTGCCCTGCTTGGCCCGGCTCGTCCCCAGATGGCCATCTGGCTGGTGGTGGATCAGGGGGAGCGTCGCCTGCTGGCAGATCAATCCAGCGATGGTTGGGCGCAAGCCTTGCGCGAGCAGGCCCAGACGTTGGGGCTGCCCATCAGCATTCCGCTGATGGATCTCGATGACAACATGGCGGTCAGTGCCACCGACGTATGGGGACGCTTTGCCGACCCGATTTTGCAGGCAAGCCAGCGCTATGGCGCCGAGATGGTGGTGCTGGGCAAGCTGACACCAGAAGGTGACAAGTGGAGCATCGATTGGGGACTCTACGGCCCCAAGGCGGCCGGTGAAGTGGCCGAGCTGACCCGTGGCAATAGCACCGGCACTCAGGCCGAAGTGGCGCAAGGGTTTGCTGATACCCTAGCGGCCTGGCTGGTGAAAAACTACGGTGCCCGTATCTCGGGTCCGGCAACCAGCCAGACCCTGGTGGTGGATGGCCTCTCCGAAGTGGACAGCATGATCGCCGTGCAGAAGATGCTGCAGGGGATGGCCAACGTCAGCAAGGTGGCGATCGGCAAGCTGGAGGGGGACCAGGTCACCTTCAACTTTACCCTGCAAGGGGAGCAGGCCGAATTGGTGCGGGCGCTGCAACTTGAGAGTCGTTTGCGCAAGGTTGACGATAATGGCAGCGGTTTGCGTTACCAATGGTCGCAGCCCTGATTTTATAAGGCTTTTGTAGACCGCCCGGCTTGTCCGGGCGGTTCTCTATCTGCCTTTGCGATGATACACTTAGCCACAAATGTCACAGTCAAAGCCCAACGAGTGAAGCAACCGGCCCAACTGTCTTTAGCCGTACAACTACCGGATGATGAAACCTTCGTCAGTTTTTATCCCGGCAACAATGCTCATCTGATCACCGCCCTCAAAAACGCGGCCATCGGTCAGGGGTCGCCTTTCCTCTATTTCTGGGGAGCCAAGGGATCCGGACGCTCTCATCTGCTCCACGCCACCTGTGCCGAGGTCAACGCCCGCGATGCGGCGGCGGCCTATCTCTCCCTCGATCAGTTTGAACAGCTCGACCCCAGCATGCTCGATGCCCTCGAAAGCCTGCCGCTGGTCTGTCTCGACAGCCTTGAGGCGATCGCCGGCAATGCCGTGTGGGAGCGGGCGCTGTTCGATTTCTACAATCGCTGGCAGGAGAAGGGCGAGGGGACGCTGGTGGTCACCGGCTGCAGCGCACCGCGCAAACTGGGGCTGCAGTTGCCGGATCTCGCTTCGCGCCTCGACTGGGGGGTGAGTTTCCATCTCGAAGAGCTGGATGATGAAGGCAAGCTCAGTGCCCTGCAGCTGCGTGCCGAGCTGCGGGGCTTCAAACTGCCTATCGATGTGGGCCGCTTCCTGCTCAACCGACTCTCCCGCGATATGCGAACCCTGCTCACCACTCTCAATCAGCTCGACAACGCCTCATTTCGCGCCAAGCGCAAGCTCACCATTCCCTTTGTCAAAGAGATCCTCGAGCTCTGATCCTCTCTGCGGTGTGCGGTTGTGGCCTGACTTTCGTTTGAATGGTAGATAAAAAGAAACCCCGGCTTCAGGCCGGGGTTTTGCTATTTCAAGGCAGCTCTCTTATTAGTGGAACTGATCTTCTTCGGTGGAGCCGGTCAGTGCGGTCACCGAGGATTGGCCACCCTGAATCACGGTAGTCACCTTGTCGAAGTAACCGGTACCGACCTCCTGCTGGTGGGCCACGAAGGTGTAGCCACGGCTGGCGGCAGCAAATTCCGGCTCCTGCACCATCTCGACGTAGTGCTTCATCCCTTCGCCACGGGCGTACTGGTAGGCCAGCTCGTACATGTGGAACCACATGTTGTGGATACCCGCGAGGGTGATGAACTGGTACTTGTAGCCCATGTCGGAGAGCTCCTGCTGGAAGCGGGCGATGGTGGCATCGTCCAGATTCTTTTTCCAGTTGAAGCTCGGGGAGCAGTTGTAGGCCAGGATACGATCCGGGAACTTGGCCTTGATTGCTTCGGCAAATTTACGCGCTTCGTCCAGATCCGGCTTGGCGGTTTCACACCACACCATGTCTGCGTAGGGTGCGTAAGCCAGACCGCGAGCGATGGCCTGATCGATACCGGCACGTACCTTGTAGAACCCTTCGGCAGTGCGCTCGCCAGTCAGGAAGTCTGCATCGTACGGGTCGGCGTCGGTGGTCAACAGGTCAGCGGCGTTGGCGTCGGTACGGGCGATCACCAGGGTGGTGGTGCCGCACACATCGGCTGCCAGACGGGCGGCAACCAGCTTCTGCACCGCTTCCTGAGTCGGTACCAGCACCTTGCCGCCCATATGACCGCACTTCTTGACGGAAGCGAGCTGATCTTCGAAGTGCACGCCAGCGGCGCCTGCTTCAATCATTCCCTTCATCAGTTCGAAGGCGTTCAGCACGCCGCCGAAACCGGCTTCCGCATCGGCTACGATCGGCAGGAAGTAGTCGATAAAGCCCTCATCCTGCGGCCCTACCTTGTTGGCCCACTGGATCTGGTCGGCACGGGCGAAGGAGTTGTTGATGCGCTCCACCACGGACGGTACAGAGTTGGCCGGGTAGAGGGACTGATCCGGATACATGGTGGAGGACAAGTTGTTGTCCGCCGCCACCTGCCAGCCGGAGAGGTAGATCGCCTCGATCCCCGCCTTGGCCTGCTGCACTGCCTGACCACCGGTCAGGGCGCCGAGGCAGTTGACGTAGCCTTTCTTGGCGTCGCCGTGGATCAGACCCCACAGCTTGTCGGCACCGCGCTGGGCCAGGGTGTGCTCTGGCTGCAAGCTGCCGCGCAGGTTCACCACATCTTCGGCGCTGTAGCCGCGCTTGATCCCTTTCCAGCGGGGGTTTTCCGCCCAGTCTTTCTCGATAGCCTGGATCTGTTGCTCACGGGTCAGTGCCATATCAGTTCCCTCTTTCATTGATTTCACGTTTCCATTGACTTGTTATTGGCGAGCCCCGCTGGGGGCCCGTGATTCAGAGCCGCTCGTAACCGGGCAGCGTCAGAAAATCGATCAGAGTATCGGCGCAGGTGATCTCTTCCATCAGTTCACTCGCCTCGGCAAAGCGCCCCGCCTGCCAACGCTCGGCACCCACTTCGGCTTTGACCACCTCCTGCTCCTCGGCCAGCATCTGGCGGAACAGCGCCTTAGTCACCACCTTGCCGTTCGACAGGCTCTTGCCGTGGCGTATCCACTGCCAGATGGAGGTGCGGGAGATCTCGGCGGTGGCGGCATCTTCCATCAGACCGTAGATGGGGACGCAGCCGTTGCCGTTGATCCAGGCCTCCAGATATTGCAGGGCAACCCGGATATTGGTGCGCATCCCCGCCTCGGTGCGCTCGCCCTCACAGGGGGCCAGCAGGTCGGTGGCGGTGATGGGGGCATCCTGCTCGCGCAGCACGCCGATCTGGTTCTTGGCGCCAGCCGCAATGGTGGCATTGAACACCGCCATGGCGGTATCAGCTAGGCCAGGGTGGGCGACCCAGGTACCATCGTGGCCGTTGTTGGCTTCGCGCTCCTTGTCGGCCTTGACCTTGGCGAAGACCTGCTCGTTGGCGGCAGCGTCCTTGGCCGGAATAAAGGCGGCCATGCCACCCATCGCCAGCGCACCCCGCTTGTGACAGGTCTTGATCAGCAGCCGCGAGTAGGCGGAGAGGAACGGCTTGTCCATGGTCACCACCTGACGATCAGGCAGTACCCGATCCGGATGGTTCTTCAAGGTTTTGATATAGCTGAAGATGTAGTCCCAGCGGCCGCAGTTCAGCGCAACGATGTGATCCTTCATCTGATAGAGCAGCTCATCCATCTCGAATACGGCTGGCAGGGTTTCAATCAGCACGGTGGCCTTGATGGTGCCACGGGGCAGACCGAACTTGTCCTCGGTCCAGGCGAACACTTCGCTCCACCAGCGCCCTTCCAGATGGCTCTGCAACTTGGGCACGTAGAAGTAGGGGCCCGAGCCTTTGGCCAGCAGCGCCTGATAGTTGTGCAGGAAGTAGAGAGCAAAATCGAACAGGCCACCGGGGATCGGCTCGCCATCGAAGGTGACATGTTTTTCCGGCAGGTGCAGACCGCGTACCCGGCAGATGAGCACCGCCGGATTGTGGGTCAGGGTGTAGGCCTTTCCTTCCGGACTGGTGTAAGAGATGGTGCCGTTGACCGCATCTCGCAGGTTGATTTGGCCCTCGATCACCTTATTCCAGGCGGGAGCCAGTGAATCCTCGAAATCCGCCATGAACACCTTGACGTTGGCGTTGAGGGCGTTGATCACCATCTTGCGCTCGACCGGGCCGGTGATCTCCACACGGCGGTCTTGCAGGTCGGCGGGAATGCCGCGAATGGTCCAGTCACCTTCACGGATGTGGGCGGTTTCCGGCAGGAAGTCCGGCAGCTCGCCGCCATCGATACGGGCCTGGCGTGCCACACGTTGTTTCAGCAATTCCCCTCTTTGGGGAGCAAAACGTTCCACCAGTTCGGAGACCAGAGCCACCGCGTCCGGCGTCAGAATTTGCGCGTATTCGGGCAGCATCTCGCCCTGGATGCGAAGGCGGGCGCTGCAGTGGGTCTGAGCCGGTGCCGACATAAGGTTCACTCCTTTGAGAATTACATTTTGAACTTACTAACTACGACTAAAGTCGAATCCCTGTTCCTGAAACGTTCCCGCAACAACGGGATAACACGATTGATAAGGTGCGAAATATTGTTGAGTACGTCAACAGTTTTTTTTAAACACTTGTTTTTTGGATATGGTTAAGTTGATGTTTTTTATTACTTTATTTGGTTGGTATAAAAGCTCTACGCAGATGGTTATGCTCCTGCTTTTTCCCATCGGACAACGGCTAATTTGGGCCGTTACCCTGCTCCTCATTTTGTAACTTATTACGTAATAAAATTACAAATGCAAAAACAAATCCCGACCTAACTCCAGGCTTTGCCAAAACAGCCGTATAAAGCGCGTTTGAATGTGGCAATGAATGTTTTGCTAATGCTAGACCTGATTGGTGAACGTGCGTTTTAAACTTGGTGTGGTGATGCAGGCTCTCTTGGCACCAGCGGTTGCAGCGATGGAAAGTGAAGCGCAATAACGTAGGTTTGTATCAGTTGTCGGGGGGAATGCCGGAGAGGGAAGGGGGAGATACATCAGTCAATAATACTGCCATCCTTGATAGAATTAGCAGTTTGTCGTTTTTTGCAGATTTCTCGCCAAGGGTGTGAAACTGAGTGTGTTGAACAGGCGATGCCCCAGTGATTGAGTGGCCATCTGGCCGGGCTCAATAGTCATCATCCGGTTCGGCCAGATCGATCACATCCAGCTGGATGACCTGTTCATTTTCGCTTTCGGTGTGGCAAGGGGTGTCGTGAGGAACGGAAGAAAGCGTAATGGCGGGTGCGAAATCGGTGTTCTGGTTCATGCCTGGTCCTGTGTTGCACGCAAGCCGGACAGTGATCCCTTCACTCGTGTTTCCACCTCCCTGTGTTGTCTACCGGCGGAAAGTTGCGCATCTTAATGAGTTCGGCAAAAAGATTCAAGTGGTTCTGAGTGTTTTTTGTTCTTGGTAGGCTGGCGTTGTCAGGAGGATAAATCGGAGGCAAAAAAATAGCCCAGTCGTTTGACTGGGCTATTCTCGGGGAAAATGGTCGGTGTGAGAGGATTCGAACCTCCGACCCTCTACACCCCATGCAGATGCGCTACCTGGCTGCGCTACACACCGACGGAGTCAGACTCGGCTGACGGGGAGGAAGTCTAATAGCATGGCCAAACGGGTGCAACTCCTTTTTTATCATAGAGATGCCGATTGCTTCTTTATTGCTCAGTCGGGATGCGGCTTGGGTCTGACGTGCAGATTTGGCATAATCGCCGCCCTGTCACCGCGAGCTCTCATGCCTGCTATCTATGGAATTATCTGACAGATGTGGATAGCTGGAATGCAAACTTGAACAATATAAAGAGGGGATGGACGTGAAACCATCAGAGGTCCCAGAGACATCGAGTCAAACCGAGCAGGACGAACAGTGGATGCGCCATGCCATGGCATTGGCCGCCCGGGCCGAAGGGATTGGCGAGATCCCGGTCGGTGCCGTTCTGGTGCTGGATGGTCAGGTGGTGGGCGAGGGGTGGAACCGCTCCATCAGCGAACACGATGCCTGTGCCCATGCCGAGGTGATGGCAATTCGGGCGGCGGGCCAGCAGCTGGCGAACTACCGCCTGCTCGACACCACACTTTATGTGACGCTGGAACCCTGCTGCATGTGTGCCGGTGCGCTGATCCATAGCCGGGTCAAGCGGGTGGTTTACGGCGCACGTGATCTCAAGACCGGTGCTGCGGGGTCTGTGTTCGAGATCTTGCAGGACCCGCGCCACAACCACAGTGTCGAGTTGACCGGCGGTGTGCTGGCCGATGCCTGCTCGGCCCAGTTGTCGGCCTTCTTCAAGCGTCGCCGCGCCGAGAAAAAGGCGGCCAAACTGGCGCTGCAACAATCAAACGATGCCCTTTCCTGAATCATTTGGGGGCAGCACAGGCTGCCCTTGCTGATTATTCTCACAAATATCTCTTTATAAACAATATATTGTGTTCACTTTCCCTCGAAAGGACCCCCGCCCATTTTTCCACTAGCAACCTCGGTTAAAGCGCTCTCGATGTAACAAAACTGTCATGCAACCGCCATATAATGCCGCCAAGCCTAGCTTACATTGAGGTCTTGCATGTCATCGGAATCGTTAAACCTGGTCATGGCGGGCAGTAGAAAACGCCGGATCAAGGATAAATTGGCCAAATATGGCGTCACCACAGGCGGAGCCCTGGTACTGGTGGCGCTGCTGCTTATCTTCTTTTATCTGCTCTATGTGGTGAAACCCATCTTCAATGGCGCCTCCATGGAGCCAACTGCCTCATTTACTCTGCCTGCAGCAGGGAAGACCGCCTGGTTCGGCGTGGAAGAGCAGAACGAGATCGGCTATCGCTTCAGCGATAAAGGACTGGTCAACTTCTTCGCGGTGCAGGGAGATGACAAGATCAAGGTCGGGCAATCCCTTGGTCATGCTGAGGTCACCGGTGATGTCACTGCGGTGGCGCCACCGTCCCCTGGTCAGAAGCTGATCGCCTACGGCTTTGCCGATGGCAAGGCGCAGGTCGTCCAGCCTGCGTTCAAGGTCTCCTATCCCAACGATGTGCGGGTGATCGAACCCAGTCTGCAATATCCCTTTGGCGAGGAGCCGGTAGTGGTCGATCCGCAGGGCAAAGCGCTCAGTGCCATGGTGTTTGAGGCCACCAAGGACAAGATGGCGACCGCCGCCGTGACCGAAGATGGTCGTGGCGTACTGATGGTGATGAGCGGTGAGGAGAACTTCCTCTCCGGCGAGATTGAGTGGAGCAGTGAGAACTACACCATTCCGTCCCTGCCGCGCCATGTGGATCAGATGCTTTTGACCCCCAATCTGCGGATCCTCTTTGTGCGGGAAGGCAATCGTCTCTCTGTCTATGACATTCATGACCTGAGCAATATATCCGTGCGCAACGTGCTGGAGATCAATGCGCCAGATGCCAACGTGACCCGGGTCGAGCTGCTCTCCGGTGCCTCCTCCCTGCTGGTGGGCAACGACAACGGCATCATCTCCCAGTGGTTTGAAGTGGCAAAAGATGGCAAACGCCAGTTCACTCAGATCCGTGACTTCAAGGGCGATGGCGCGGTGGATCTTCTGACCCCCGAGCACTATCGCAAAGCCTTCATCAGTGCCGACAAGGACGGCATCATCAGCTTCTTCCACGCCACTGGCGAGACCAAGCTGCTGACCGAGACGGTGGAAGGGGGTGAACTCTCTGCTCTGGCCATCTCCCCCCGTCACAACCTGTTGCTGATGCAGCAAGGGGAGACCTTCAAGCTTTTCTCGGTGGAGAACGATCACCCCGAGGTGACCTGGTCGGCCCTGTGGCAAAAGGTATGGTATGAAGGGTATCCGGAGCCCCAGTATGTGTGGCAATCCACCTCCGCCAGCAACGACTTTGAAGCCAAGCTGAGCCTGGTGCCACTGGTATTCGGTACGCTGAAAGCCTCTTTCTACGCCATGGTGTTTGCTGTGCCGCTCGGCGTGGCCGGTGCCATCTATACCGCCTACTTCATGTCGGCGGGGCTGCGCAAATACGTCAAGCCGACGGTGGAGATCATGGCGGCGCTGCCGACCGTTATCCTGGGCTTCCTGGCGGGTCTGTGGCTGGCGCCCATCATAGAGGGGGCGCTGCCCGGGGTGATCCTGCTGTTGATCCTGCTGCCGATGGGGATGCTGCTGACTGCGCTTATCTGGAACTATCTGCCGGAGCGAGGCAAGTCCTGGCTGCCGGAGGGGTGGCACGCCATCCTGCTTATTCCAGTGCTGCTGCTGATTGGCTGGGGGGCCTTCGCCCTGAGCCCGCTCATCGAGAATGCCTTTATGCACGGTGATTCGCGCATCTGGCTGACCCACGAAATGGGTATCAAGTTTGACCAGCGCAATTCGCTGGTGGTCGGTATCGCCATGGGCTTTGCGGTCATCCCCACCATCTTCTCCATCGCCGAAGATGCGGTCTTCTCGGTGCCCAAGCATCTGACCCAGGGCTCGCTGGCGTTGGGGGCTACCCCGTGGCAGACCCTGAGCCGGGTGGTGATCCTCACTGCCAGCCCGGGCATCTTCTCGGCGGTGATGATGGGCCTTGGCCGTGCCGTGGGCGAAACCATGATCGTACTGATGGCTACCGGCAACACCCCCATCATGGACTTCTCCATGTTCCAGGGGCTGCGTACTCTGGCCGCCAACATTGCGGTGGAGATGCCGGAGTCGGAAGTGGGCAGCTCCCACTATCGGGTACTGTTCCTCGCGGCCTTCGTCCTGTTTGTGTTCACCTTTATGTTCAACACCCTGGCCGAGTTTGTCCGTCAGCGGTTGCGTGAAAAATACAGCTCGATGTAAGGGGCGGCTCTGTAATGGACAAGGAATCGACAATGGGTAAGTGGTTTAAATCAGGGGCCCCCTGGATCTGGATGACCGGCGGAGCCGTCAGCCTGAGTCTGGTGGCGGTACTGGGTCTGCTGCTGCTGATCGGATGGCGTGGTCTGGTCTACTTCTGGCCGCACCCCATCTATGAGTGGCAGCTGGAGGACGCCAGCGGCAACAAGAGCGTGCTGATCGGCGAGATCAACGATCGCGAGCTGGTGCCGGTGGAGCGACTGCGCGCCGCAGGTCTGCCGCTGGAGGGGGAAGAGCGCGAGCTGCTGACCCGCTATCTGGTCAAGACCGGCAACCGTGAGTTCGTCGACCTCGATTTTCGCTGGGTACTGGAGACGGACATCAAGTCCCAGAGCCAGCCAGCCGAGCTGGCCATGGTTGAGCGTGCCACCAACGGTAACTTCTACGGTTATATCGTCGGGGTAAAAGAGGATGGCCGCGAGCTGACTTCGGATCTGCATCCTGCCCTGCAGCGGGTGCTGGCGAGAGCCAATGCCCTCTCCGAACAGGCCAACGATCTGCAAAAAGGGGACATCGGCAGCATCAACTATCAGCTGGAGCGGCTGCGCCTGAAAGAGCGCAAGGCCGAGCTGGAAGAGAAGCTGACCGATCAGCTGAAAGCTCAGCTGGAGCGTGAACGTCAGGCCCTTAACGATCGTTATCAGGTGCTGGAAAAAGAGCTCTTCTCACTGCGCAGTCAGGCTGACCGGGACAGCATCACCGTCAAGGATATGCGTGGCGAGCTGGTGACCATGCCCATGTCCAGGGTACTGGATGTGGTATGGCCCAACGACATGAGCCTGCTGGCCAAGGTGGGTCACTGGTTCCACCAGATCGGCAAGTTTGTATCCGACGATCCCCGTGAGGCGAACACCGAGGGCGGCGTCTTCCCGGCCATCTTCGGCACCGTCTTCATGGTGTTCCTGATGGCGATCATCGTGACCCCGCTCGGCGTGGTGGCGGCGGTCTACCTGCACGAGTACGCAGGCAAGAACAGCCTGACCAAGATCATCCGCATCGCGGTGATCAATCTGGCGGGCGTGCCCTCCATCGTCTACGGCGTGTTTGGTCTGGGCTTCTTCGTCTACACGCTCGGTGGCTCGCTGGATCAGCTGTTCTACCCGGAAGCGCTGCCGAGCCCGACCTTTGGTTCACCTGGCGTGATCTGGTCGGCGCTGACCCTGGCCATCCTGACCCTGCCGGTGGTGATCGTCTCCACCGAAGAGGGGCTGGCGCGGATCCCGAGCACCATCCGTCAGGGCTCGTTGGCACTGGGCGCCACCCAGGCCGAGACCCTGTGGCGCATCGTGCTGCCGATGGCGAGCCCGGCCATCATGACCGGCCTTATTCTGGCGATTGCCCGTGCAGCCGGTGAAGTGGCGCCACTGATGCTGGTGGGGGTGGTGAAACTGGCTCCGACCCTGCCGATGGATGGCAACTTCCCGTATCTGCATGTGGAGCGCAAGTTCATGCACCTGGGCTTCCACATCTATGACGTCGGCTTCCAGAGCCCCAACGTCGAGGCGGCCCGCCCGCTGGTCTATGCCACCTCCTTCCTGCTGGTGACGGTGATCGTGGGTCTCAACCTGACCGCTATCGGTATTCGTAACCACTTGCGCGAGAAATTCCGGTCGCTGGAACATTGATAGGCCAGCCACCACAGAGACGGGCAGGGGACAGAGTTCCCTGCCAGCCAAGCGTTCCGGCCGCGGGCGATGAGATTGCCCGCCGCCACCGACAGATTTTGAGGTAACAGATGATCAACGTAACGACTACGTCTACCCAGCACACCGCGCTGGACCTGCTTAACCTGAGCCCGGAGCAGACCGCGCTGGAGGTGAAGGATCTCAACCTGTACTACGGCAGCAAGCAGGCGTTGTTCAACGTCAACATGAAGATCCCCAAAGGGCAGGTGACCGCCTTCATCGGCCCGTCAGGCTGTGGCAAATCGACCCTGCTGCGCTGCATCAACCGGATGAACGATCTGGTGGAGATCTGCCGCATCGACGGGGAGATCCTGCTGCACGGCCACAACATCTATGACAAGAGCGTGGATGTATCCGCCCTGCGCCGTCAGGTGGGCATGGTGTTCCAGCGCCCGAACCCGTTCCCCAAGTCTATTTACGAGAACGTGGTCTATGGTCTGCGCCTGCAGGGGATCAACGATCGCCGCACCCTGGATGAGGCCGCCGAGCGCTCCCTGCGCGGTGCGGCCCTGTGGGACGAGGTGAAGGATCGTCTGCACGACAACGCCTTCGGTCTCTCCGGGGGTCAGCAGCAGCGTCTGGTGATCGCCCGCGCCATCGCCATCGAGCCGGAAGTGTTGCTGCTCGATGAACCGACCTCGGCGCTCGACCCCATCTCCACCCTCACCATCGAGGAGTTGATCAACGAGCTCAAGAGCCAGTTCACCGTGGTGATTGTGACCCACAACATGCAACAGGCCGCGCGGGTGTCGGATCAGACCGCCTTCATGTATATGGGCGAGCTTATCGAGTACTCGGATACCAACACCATCTTCACTACACCGGCCAAGAAGAAGACCGAGGATTACATCACAGGTCGCTATGGCTAAGGCGTGGTTGAACAAGGGTTATGGATATGAACATGATGAGCATCAATAAACAGATTACCGGTCAGTTCAACGGCTAAGGCATACTCGGAGCATCAAGGATTATTTGTATGGACAATATGAACCTCAATAAACACATCTCCGGTCAATTCAATGCCGAGCTAGAGAGCGTGCGCAATCAGGTGCTGGTGATGGGCGGTCTGGTAGAGCAGCAGCTCACCGACGCCATTGCGGCGATCCACGATCAGGATCTCGATGCGGCGCGCAAGATCGTGGCCAACGACCACAAGGTCAACGCGATGGAAGTGGCGATCGATGAGGAGTGCACCCGCATCATCGCCAAGCGTCAGCCGACAGCCTCCGACCTGCGACTGGTGATGGCCATCATCAAGACCATCACCGATCTGGAGCGCATTGGCGACGTGGCCGACAAGATCGCCCGCATGCTGACCGACAACGCCAACAAGCCGCAGCCGCCGCTGGTGTCGCTGGAGAACATGGGCCGTCGTACCATCAAGATGCTGCACGATGTGCTCGACGCTTTCGCCCGCATGGATCTGGATGCGGCGCTGGCGGTCTACAAGGAAGATGACAAGGTAGACCGCGAGTACGAGTCCATCATCCGCGAGCTGATGACCTATATGATGGAAGATCCCCGCACCATCCCCCAGGTGCTCAACGTCCTGTGGGCGGCGCGTGCCATCGAGCGGGTCGGCGATCGCTGCCAGCACATCTGCGAGTACATCGTCTACTACGTGAAAGGCAAGGATGTACGCCACACCAAGGCGGACGATCTGGGCACCCTGCTGGGCAAGGGCTAACCGGAAGTGAATAAAAAGGCGCGTGAAGCGCCTTTTTTGTTGCATAACTGGTCGGAGTAAGATAAAGCCCCCAACTGGCTGTTTTCTGATAGAATACTCCCCCTGTGTGAGTCCCGGATGGGCTCACGGTCCGGTCTCCCGGGCCCAGTTTGCCGTCTTGTGCTAAGGCGGGTGTAGCAATAGGTTAATCATGAGTTTTGCCGATAGTTTGTTCTTTTTAATGCTGCTGGTTGGCGGCAGTGTGTTCTTCTCCCTCTCCGAGATCTCTCTCGCCGCGTCTCGCAAAATCAAATTGCAGGTGATGGCGGATGAAGGTAATCGCCAGGCCGAAAAGGTGCTGGCCCTGCAGGCCCAGCCGGGCAACTTTTTCACCGTGGTGCAGATTGGCCTCAATACCGTCGCCATTCTGGGCGGTATCCTGGGTGAGTCTGCCCTCAACCCCGCCATCAAGGGGATTGTCTCCCAGTTCTACCAGGGACCCTGGCTTGGCGAGATCAGCTCTGGTGCGTCCTTCGTGTTCGTCACCGGTATGTTTATCCTGATCGCCGATCTGATGCCCAAGCGTCTGGCCATGATCATGCCCGAGCAGATTGCCGTGGTGGTGGTGCGCCCCATGCTCTTCTTCGTCACCCTGCTGATGCCGCTGGTATGGATTTTCAATGGTCTGGCCAATACCCTGTTTCGCCTGATGCGCATTTCTACAGAGCGCAACGACGAGATCACCTCCGATGATATCTATGCGGTAATGGATGCCGGTGCCGAGGCTGGAGTTATCCAGCGCGAGGAGCATCAACTCATCGAGAACGTGTTCGAACTGCAGTCACTCTGCGTCACCTCCGCCATGACGGCTCGCGAGAGCCTCATCTACTTCACCCTGCAAGAGGATGAAGAGGACATCAAGGCGAAGATCGCCGAACACCCCCACAACAAGTTTCTGGTCTGTGACCACAACCTCGACAGCATCAAGGGCTTTGTCGATGCCAAGGAGCTGCTGATCCGCGTCATCAGCGGCCAGAGCATCGATCTCAACAGCGGCTCGCTGGTACAAAACGTCATCATCATTCCCGATACCCTGAACCTCTATGAGGCGATGGAGTACTTCAAAAATCATCGTGGCGACTTTGCCGTGGTGATGAACGAGTACGCGCTGGTGGTGGGGATCGTCACCATGAACGACCTGATGAGCACCGTCATGGGCGAGTGGGCGACCCACGTGGTGGAAGAGCAGATCGTCCAGCGGGACGAGAACTCCTGGCTGGTGGACGGGGTGACCCCGATCTCAGACGTGATGCGCGCCTTCGATATAGAAGAGTTTCCGGACGATCAGAACTACGAGACCATCGCCGGCTTTATCATGTATATGCTGCGCAAGATCCCCAAGCGCACTGACTCGGTCAAATATGCCGGTTACAAGTTCGAAGTGGTGGATATCGACAGTTACAAGATCGATCAGCTGCTGGTTACCCGGGTCGAGCCGGTGGTGGCCGAGAAGCCAGCTCAGGAATCGTAAAAGGAGCGACATAAAAGTCATGAAGATGCAGTCTCATTCCCGTGCGCTGGCCTGTGTCGCGCTCGCCCTGGCACTGGGTGCCTGTAGCCAGAGCGCGCCGCGCAAAGCCACAGTGGCAGCCAAGCCGGTTGCCCCCAAGCCCGCGGTGGTCGTGCCGCAGCCGGATCCCGATGCGGTGGTGCAAAGCGGCATGGCCGAGCCGAGCCCGGTCTTTGATGAGCAGTACCATGGCCCGGATCAGGGGTCGCTGGAGTCGGTGACCGCCCTGTTTGCCCGTGGCTACATCGAGTCGGCTATGCGCGAGACCATGCTGGCGGCGGTGCACAACGACTATCCGCTGCTCGGCATGCGGGATGTGCGGTTGACCGATCCGGTCTCCAAATTCCTCACCTCCGAGCATGCGGCCACCACGGCCCATGACTACCTATATGCAGGCGTACAGCGTCGCCTCGGTCGTCCGCTCAGCCCTGCCCAGTGGGAGCAGATCTGGCGCGGTTTGCCGCAGCAGGGTCGGGTCTCCGACTGGGTCAAACAGATTAAGCGAGTGCTGGCCGGGCGTTAAGTCGCCAGCGGATCAAGATAGTGATGAGGCCACCTTAGGGTGGCCTCTTGCATTTCTGCGTTTGCCTCGCCGTTTGCACGCTGATTTCTGCTGATACTGATTGCCGCCCGTGGCACTTTGTTTTATCTTGTTTTGGCCGTCTAAACATCCATATGTTTTTATGGCTACATAATAAAAGGGCTTCCCAGGATGAAGCAGGACGATCTGCAGCGATTCATGCGAAACCACAGATCAACAAAACAAACAGATAAATACGCAAATAAACAACGCATATAACAAAGAGACACGACAGATGGAAACCAGGGAATTGTGGGTGCTGGATGGAGGCATGGGGCGCGAGTTGGCACGGCGGGGGGCACCGTTTCGTCAACCCGAGTGGTCGGCACTGGCCTTGATGGAAGCGCCAGAGACGGTGCGTGACGTGCATCAGGCCTATGTGGCGAGCGGTGCCAGGGTCATTACTACCAATAGCTATGCGCTGGTGCCGTTTCATATCGGCGATGAGCGTTTCTTTGCCGAAGGGGAGGGGCTGGCAGCGCTGGCTGGGCAACTGGCCCGCGAGGTGGCTGACGAGCAGAAGGGCGCCGTGCAGGTAGCGGGTTCTCTGCCGCCGCTCTTTGGCTCCTACCGTGCCGACCTGTTCAAGGCGGACCGAGTGAGCGAGCTGGCCACGCCGCTTATCCGGGCGCTATCCCCTCATGTGGATATCTGGCTGGCCGAGACCATGAGCCTGATTGCCGAGCCACTGACCCTGAAAGCGCTGCTGCCTGATGACGGCAAGCCGTTCTGGGTCTCCTTCACGCTGGAAGATGAGACGCCGGGCAACGAGCCGCGACTGCGCTCCGGCGAACGGGTGGCCGATGCGGTGACCATGCTGGTGGCGGCTGGAGTCGATGCCATCTTGTTCAACTGCTGTCAGCCCGAGGTGATCGAGGGGGCGCTCAAGGTGGCAAGTGCTGCGTTGCAGGCAGAGGGTCGCAGCGACATCCGCCTCGGAGCCTATGCCAACGCTTTCCCGCCGCAGCCCAAAGAGGCCACCGCCAACGACGGACTGGACGAGATCCGCGCCGATCTGGGGCCGCTGGATTATCTCGGCTGGGCCGAGCGCTGGCGCGGGGCCGGGGCGAACTTGATCGGCGGTTGCTGCGGTATCGGCCCCGAGCATATTCAGGCGCTGAGCAGCCGGTTGCGCTAAGGAGCACCCATGAAAGAGAACAAGATTGGGCTCTGGTCCCTCACCGCGCTGGTATTCAGCTCCATGGTGGGGGCGGGGATTTTCAGCCTGCCCCAGAACATGGCCGAGGTGGCGGGGGCACGCGCCGTGCTGATCGGCTGGGGCGTGACGGGTGTGGGCATCCTGGCGCTCGCCATGAGTTTTCTCTATCTGTCGCGGTTAAGGCCGGATCTCGACGGCGGCATCTACAGTTACGCCCGCGCCGGTTTTGGCGAGCTGGTGGGATTCTTCTCCGCTTGGGGATACTGGCTCTGTGCCACCATCGGCGTGGTGGGTTATTTGGTGATCGCCTTTGCGGCGCTGGGCAGCTTCGTCGATACGTCGGAGCAGATCTGGCTTGGTGACGGCAATACCCTGGCGGCGTTTGTCGGCGAGTCCTGCATCCTCTGGGCTGTGCACCTGCTGGTGGCCCGCGGCGTGCAGCAGGCGGCGTTGTTCAATCTGGTGGCTACCCTGGCCAAGAGCCTGCCGCTGCTGCTGTTTATTCTGTTTGCCTGCTACTGGTTCGATCCGGTCACCTTCGTGGCGGATCAGCAGGGCAGCACCCTGGCGGTGCCGGTCTCCGAGCAGGTGCGCAACACCATGCTCATCACCCTCTGGGTCTTCACCGGTATCGAGGGGGCAGCGGTGCTGTCGGCCCGCGCTCGAAACCGGCAGGATGTGGGCACTGCCACCGTGCTTGGGGTGGTGCTGGCGCTGCTGCTCTATGTGCTTATCTCGGTGCTGGCGCTGGGGATATTGAGTCGGCCCGAGCTGGCGGCGCTACCCAACCCCTCCATGGCAGGGCTGATGGCCCAGATGACCGGCTCCTGGGGCAAGCTGCTCATCAGCGTTGGCTTGATTGTCTCGGTGCTTGCCTCCTACGTGAGCTGGACCCTCTTCTCGGCCGAGGTACCGTTCAGCGCAGCCCGACACGGCGCATTTCCCGCCATCTTCCGGCGCCAGAACCGCAATGGGACGCCTATCGCCTCGCTCTGGCTCACCAGCTTGACGGTGCAGACTTGCCTGCTGCTGGTGTGGCTGCTCGGCAAGGGCTACACCAGCCTGCTGCTTATCTCCACCTCGATGATTTTGGTGCCCTACCTGCTGATTGGCCTGTTTCTGCTCAAGCTTTTGTTCAGCAGGAAGGGGGAGAGCGGGCAGGGCCGGAGGTTGATGCAGGCGGTGGCGCTGGTGTCGAGTGGTTATGGCTTCTGGCTGCTCTATGCCGCCGGGGTGGAGTATCTGCTGCTGTCGTTGTTGCTCTACGGGCCGGGCTTGCTGCTGTTTCTCTACAGCCGCCGTCAGCTGGGCGCAGATCTTTGCCTGAGTGGTCGCGAGCGGCTGTTGGCCGGAGTGACCTTGCTGAGCCTGATCCCCGCCGTCTGGTCGTTCGCCCATCTCTGATATCGAAGATATGACTGACCATAAAAGAGAGCGCCGCCGTGGCGCTCTCTTGTTATCAGGGACTGGTTATCAGGGGCTTGCTATCCGGGAGTTGCTATTCGGGGCGAAGGCTCAGCGGCTGGCAGGCCCAGCCGGTTTGCCAAACAGCACCGCGAGTTTTTGTCGCCAGGGTAGGCCACGGGCGTCGCGCAGCATGTCGCGCCATTCGTGGAAGGTGAGGGTGAGGGGGTTGAAGCTGTGGATCGGTTTGGTGATGCCAAAGCGGCACGGTTCGGCCGGAACTTCCTCGACAAAGGTGCCAAACAGCCGATCCCAGATGATCAGCACCCCGGCGAAGTTGCGGTCTATGTACTTGGCGTTGCTGGCGTGGTGCACCCTGTGGTGGGAGGGGGTGTTGAAGAGCCACTCAAGCCAGCCGAGTTTGCCTACCACCTGGGTGTGGACGAAGAACTGGAAGCCCAGGCTCAGCAGCACGGTGGCGACCACTGCCTCGGGCGGGAAGCCGATGACAATCATCGGGATCCAGAACAGCCACATGCCGGAGATCGGATACATCAGGCTCTGGCGAAAGGCGGTGGAGAGGTTGAGTCGCTCCGAGCTGTGGTGCACCACGTGGGAGGCCCACAGCCAGCGAACATGGTGGCTGGTGAAGTGGAACAGCCAATAACAGAGATCCTGCAACAGGAACAGCAGCAATACGCTCCAGAAGGTGAGCTCGATATCGAACAGTCGCCAGCCCCAGAGGGTGTCATACAGATAAGCAATGGCGATGGCCGCCAGGGCATCGCCCCCTTGGTGCATCAGGGCCAGGGCGGCGTTGGCGAACAGATCCCGCCACTGGTAGGTGGCAGTGGGAAAGGCCGCGCCATGTTTGCGCAGGTAGAGCATCTCCCAGCCGATAAAGGCCAGAAAAATCGGGGAGAGGTAGAGCAGAAGCAGTTGCACATCCATATGTGGCCATCCATTCAGAGCAATTGCTCTCCAGCATAAAGGATGGTTTTAATATTTCATTAACATTTTTCAGCCAACGAAGAGATGGCATGAAATATGGCGCGGCAGCAGAGGAAGGTGCGCTGGATGGCTATGCTTGATGCAGGCTTTTTCAGGAGGTGCTGGCTTATGCGCGTCTGGTGTTGCTTGTTGTTGGGGTTGTGCATGATGGCGCACGCCAAGACCCGGGTCGAGATCCTGGCGGATGCCGCCTATCCCCCCTACTCCTGGCAGGAAGGGGAGGAGGTCAGGGGGATCTATGCCGACATCATCCGTGAGGTAACCTCTGCCATGCCTGACTATGAGGTGGTGCTAAAGCCCATGCCGTGGCGGCGAGGTCTGAGCATGGTGGAGCAGGGGACCGCCTTCGCCATTTTTCCACCCTACTACATGCCCGATACCCGCCCTTATATGTGGCCCTACTCCCAGCCTATGCTGGATGAAGAGCTGGTGGTGATGTGCGGCGCCAGTGTGGCGGCCAATACCCCGCAGGCCAGATTTCCGCTCGACTATCACGGTTTACGCTTTGGCATGAACGCCGGTTTTGCCGTCGGCGGCGATGCCTTTTGGCAGGCGGTAAAAGAGAAGCAGATCGACGTGGAGGAGGTGAAAAGCAATCGGGAGAATTTGCTCAAGATTGTCCGCGGCCGGGTCGATTGCACCATCAATGATCGCCTCTCCCTGCTCTATGAGTTGCTCAACATGATAAAGGCCGATCAGCTGGCGGTGGCCGATATGTCCCTGCTCAAACAGGGTCCGGTGCTCAGCAAGGAGCAGGGGTTCCTCGGCTATAGCCGCAAGGGGGAGTATCCCTACAAACAGGCCTTTATCGAACAGTTTGACAAGGAGCTCTATCAGCTCAAGAAACGTGACGGGGTGAAAGTGATCGTGGAGCGCTATCTGGGAAAGTCCCCGCGCTGAGCCGATGAGAGGGGCACTCGGGTTCAGCTGGGTTAAGCCTGCTCAGCGTGACACACAAGAAGAGGGACCTTGCGGCCCCTCTTCGTTTATCCAGCAGAGCGTGTTGGCTACAGCACCTGACTCAGGAACTGGCGCAGACGAGGGGAGGGGGGATTGTCGAAGAAATCGGCCGGTTTTTCATCCACCAGCAGTTCGCCACTCTCCATAAAGAGCACCCGATCCGCTACCTCGCGGGCAAAGCCCATCTCGTGGGTCACCACCACCATGGTCATCCCTTCGCGGGCCAGCCCCTTCATCACATCCAGCACTTCCCCCACCATTTCGGGGTCGAGCGCACTGGTGGGCTCGTCAAACAGCATGATGCGTGGCTGCATGGCGAGTGCCCGGGCGATGGCCACCCGCTGTTGCTGACCGCCGGAGAGTTGGGAGGGATAGCTGGCCGCTTTCACCGACAGCCCCACTTTCAGCAGCAGCGCCTTGGCTCTGTCTTCGGCCTCACGGCGCGACAGGCCACGCACCTTCTGCGGAGCGAGGCAGATATTATCCAGCACCGTCAGGTGGGGAAAGAGGTTGAAGGACTGGAACACCATGCCCACCTCTTCCCGCAGCTTGTTGACATCGCCCGGCTCGGTCAGGCTGATGCCATCGACCACGATATTGCCGTCGTTGATGGTCTCCAGCTGGTTGAGGGTGCGCAGGAAGGTCGATTTGCCCGAGCCACTGGGGCCGACGATCACCACCACTTCCCCTTCGGCGACCTGGGTGCTGACATTTTTCAGGGCATGCACTTCGCTGCCGTAAAACTTCTCGACACCGGTCGCTTTGATGATGGGATCAGTTGCTGCGTGCATATTTCACCTCGAGACGGCGTACCAGGAAAGAGAGGGTGCCGGTGAGCACCAGATAGAGTAGGGCCACGGTAAACCACACCTCGAACGGACTGAAGGTGGAGCTCACCACCTCGCGCCCCGCCTTGGTCAGGTCGGTGATGGAGATGACCGAGACCAGCGAGGAGTCCTTGATCAGGTTGATGAACTGGCCTGCCAGCGGTGG
The DNA here is from genome assembly GCF_049173895.1 of Aeromonas sp. 602200. Classification (NCBI taxonomy): domain Bacteria; kingdom Pseudomonadati; phylum Pseudomonadota; class Gammaproteobacteria; order Aeromonadales; family Aeromonadaceae; genus Aeromonas; species Aeromonas sp. 602200. Next base: position 41,573 of record NZ_JAAKSL010000015.1, on the reverse strand, counting down.
CAGCACCCGCTTGAACGCCTGCGGCAGGATGACGTAGCGCATGGTCTGGGCCGAGGTCATACCCAGGCTGCGGCCTGCCTCCATCTGCCCCTTGTGGATGGAACTGATACCGGCGCGGACGATCTCCGCCACATAGGCACCGGTAAAGACCGCCAGCGCGGCGACCCCGGCGGTGAAGCGGTCGAGGTTCAGCACGGTGCCGATAAAGAAGTAGACGATAAAGATCTGCACCAGCAGCGGCGTGCCGCGGATCAGCTCAACGTAGGTGACCGCCAGATTGCGCAGGGCGGGATTGGGGGAGAGGCGCGCCAGCCCGGCCAAGGTGCCAAGCAAAATGGCGAAGATGCCCGCCACCAGCGAGAGCTGGACGGTGACCCAGACGCCCCAGGCGATGGGGCCGGCGGTCCAGCTCAGTTGGGTGTCGAGGGTATCGCCACGAAAAACGGTATCCCCTTCGGCGACTTGTACGCCGGTGCTGGCAATGGCTTGCCGCACATTGGGGTCGAGATCGTCTTGCAGGAACAGCTTGCCCTTCTCGGCCTCGCTGGTACCTGCAATCACGGTGCCGTCAAATTCGGCCAGATTCTTCTGCTCCGCTTGATAGGCGATGTATTGGGGAATGCGTTCCCAGCGCCAGGTGTAATCCACTGACTGGACAGCCTTGTAGATGCCGAATACGGCAACCAGCAGCATCAGGAGGAAAACCCCATGCCAGAGCAGCTGATTGGGCTGTTTTTCCATCTGTCTTGTCGGTTTGGGTGTGTGCACAGTCACAACCTCTTCTCGTTATTGTGTGGGGTGTTGCGAGAGGGAGCGGCAAGGCGCCCCCTTTTGAGGTTATTTGAGCTGACTCAGCCAGGCGTTGGATTCGAACCACTTCTTGTAGAGGCGGTCGTAGCTGCCGTCGCCCTTGATCTGGCGCAGGTAGTTGTTGAACCAGTTGAGGGTGTCCTGATCCCCTTTGCGGATGGCCCAGGCCAGCGGCTCGAAGGTGAATGGCTTGTCGAGGTGCACCACGGCGCCCTGATTCTGGGAGGCGAAAATAGCGTTGTAGGGCAGGTCATAGACGAACGCATCGACCTTGCCGTTGATCACTTCCAGCTTGGCGTCATCCTGAGTTTCAAACTGCAGCAGGGTGGCTTTGGGGATCAGGCGCTTGACTGCCTGCTCGCCGGTGGTGCCGAGCTTGACCGCGATCTTGTATTTCGGGTCGTTGAGGTCGGTGAAGGATTTGATTTCGCCCGCCTTCTCTTTGCGCAGGACGATGGTCTGGCCGACCACGATGTAAGGATCGGCAAAGTTGACCCGCAGGTTGCGCTGGGGAGTGACGGTCATGCCGCCCATGATGACGTCGAACTTGTTGGTCAGCAGCGCCGGAATGATGCCATCCCAGGCGGTGTTGACGAACTCGACCTTCACGCCCATCTCTTTGGCGACCATCTTGGCGAGATCCACGTCAAAGCCGATGTACTGGCCCTGCTTGTTGGTCATCTCGAAGGGTTGATAGCCGGCGTCGAAGCCGACTCGCAGCACGCCGCGTTCGAGCACGGCATCCAGGGTGGACGTGGGGGCAGGTGTCGGGGCCGCCGTGGCGATCCCGCAAAACAGCAGGGTAGAAAGAATCAGTTTTTTGATCATAAGTGACGTCTCTGTCGGTGGTGTGTTCGGCCTTGAACCTGATCCCGTGCGACTCCGTGGCACAAGAGACTGCTGCATCCGGCAACAGGCAAGACAGGATGAATGTCTTGAGCGGGACAAAAGCCCCATATGAGATGCTATGAATAGTGGTTGAGTGAAAAATGTACCAAAAACAAATTGTGTCAGAAGACTCAACAGGTTAGAGACATTTATTGCTCATGGCTTCATTCATAAAATCACACGAAAACAACATATCTATCTAATGGGGTGGGTTCAAGCCCAAATTATGCCCAAGACATTTTGTTACAAAGCCAAGGCGCCGCTTGCGGCTCTTATTGCACCGACAAGCTCCATAAGAGACTTTTTTCAGGGCGGAGACAAATACGTATTGATGGGATATCACGCTCATTGCGCTGTTTGTCAGCAAACGAACGGGCTTTATTATGAAAACCATCAAGTCCCACTGGGTCTTGGCAAACGCTTCTCATATACTCAGTTACCCTCTCTGCATGGCTTTGGTATGGACGCCTCACTACTGCTTAAGCTGGATATTTTTACCTTGATGATCATGGCCTTGTGTGGCTATTGTCTCGGTTTCCTCACTCTTACCATCATTCGTGTTACCCACAACGATATTCCCGGTGTCGGGGTCTGGTGGTGGTCCAGTCTGTTTGCCATGCTGGGTCAGGCGGGATTTGCCAGTTTACTGCTGACCCCCACCCCCTATGGCTCCTGGGTTGGCAATGTCTTTCTGATTTTTCATGTGTCGCTGCTGCTGGTTGCCCAGCGCTGTTTCTTCCGTCAATCGCCAGGCTGGCCTGCCTGCTGGGGATTCATCCTGCTGTTTGCCGCCATCATGACCTGGTCGGTCGCCATCGATGGCCGGATTGCTGTGCGGGTGATGATCTGCAGCGCCACCTTCCTCATGCTCAGTACGCTCATCATCTGGCAGCTCTGGCGGCACGGTCGACCCGATTATCAGGTGGCAGTCTGGGTACTGATTGGCCTCAATCTGGTACTGATTGCCATGACATTGATGCGGATGTTTACCGTGTGGGGCGAGGTGATCGAAAGCCCGTTCCAGCGTCAGCTGTTCAACGTGTTGCCCTATGTCTCCATGCTGGTGGGCAGCTCCATGCTTACCTTCGGGGTGCTGCTGCTCTGCAACCAGCACCGGGCGCTGGAGCTGCGCTATCAGGCCAGTCATGACCCGCTGACCGGCTTGTTCAATCGCCGTGGTTTTATGGAGCGTCTGGCCCGGGGACGCCCTGCACAACAGGGGGCGTTGGTGGTGCTCGATCTGGATGACTTCAAGCAGATCAACGATCGGCATGGTCATGAGGTGGGTGATCGGGTGCTGGAGCGGGTCGGGTTGGCACTGCGCGAGCTGGAGGGGGTATTGGCGGGCCGCTTTGGGGGTGAGGAGTTTGTGCTGCTGTTTCGCCATGTCGCCGCAGACGAGGCCATCGCCCGTTGCCAGTCACTGCTGGTTCAGCTTGCGGCCAGCGAGGTGGAGGGGATTCATATCACCGTCAGCATGGGTATTGCTTACTGGCAGGGGGAGTGGCACTTTGACAGCCTGTTCAGCCGTGCGGATGACGCTCTCTATCGGGCCAAGCGGGAAGGAAAGAACCGGGTCTGTCAGGCGGCCTGATGCAGGAATAGGTTCAGGAATAAAATCAGGGCGCGGTGATCCGCGCCCTGTCTGCTTGCCGGATATAGCTCGTTAGCTGCCACCCGCTAATCTGCATTCGCTTGAGGGGGTCTCGGTGCCTGCGCCTTGAGGAAGGGGAGCAGCAGCAGGGCCGAGACACCTGCCGCCACCGAGATCACCACGAAGAAGCCGTTCCAGTGCCAGATCTCCATCACCTTGGCCAGCGGATAGCCTGACAGCGCCGCCCCCATGTAGGCAAACAGGCCGACAAAGCCGGTGGCGGCCCCCGCCGAGTTTTTGTGGGAGCACTCCGCCGCTGCCATGCCGATCAGCATCTGGGGGCCAAACACGAAGAAGCCGATGGTAAAGAAGCAGGCCGCCTGCATCACATAGCTGAAGAAGGGCATCAGCCAGAGCGATCCCACCGCCAGCAGGATCCCCACCGCAAAGATCAGGTTCATCGGGCCACGGTTGCCGTTGAACAGCTTGTCCGATCCCCAACCCGCCACCAAAGCGCCGATAAAGCCCCCCACTTCGAACATGGAGATGGCCGAGTTGGCGCTCATCAGATTGAAGCCGCGCTGCTCGGTCATGTAGAGGTTGCCCCAGTCATTGATGGCGGTGCGCACCACATAGACCAACACGTAGCAGCAGGCGAGCAGCCAGATATAGGGGTTGCCCAGCACATATTTGCGCAGGATCTGGCGATGGGAGAGCCCCGCATCCTGGGTCTGCTGGGCCAGCTCCATGGCGTCCTTGCGCCACTCGCCCACTGTCGGCAGTCCCATGGCATTCGGGGTATCCCGCAGTCGCCAGCAGAGGAACAACCCCGCAAGGATGGCGATAAGGCCGGGCACTATCATGCCGTAGCGCCAGCCATGTTGCAGGGCGATGGTGCTGACGATGAGGGGGATAAGTGCCCCGCCGACGTTATGGGCGGTGTTCCAGGCCGACCACCAGACCCCGCGCTCGGTACGCGAATACCAGCTTGTGAGCAGCTTGGAGCAGGGGGGCCAGCCCCAGCCCTGGAAGAAGGCGTTGGCGACCCAGAGGGCGGCAAACATCCAGAGTGCCGACGAGAGGCCGAACAGGATATTGATAACGCCGGTGGCCATCAGTCCGACACCCATAAAGTAGCGCGGGTTGGCGCGGTCACTGATGATGCCGGAGAAGAACTTGGAGCAGCCGTAGGTGATGTAGAACAGGGTCCAGAGCATGCCGATGTCGGACTTGTCCAGCATGCCGCTCGTCAGCATGTCCGGCATGGCGAAGTTGAAACTCTTGCGAGTGAAGTAGAAGACCGCGTAGCCCAGATACATGGTCAGCAGCAGGTGCAGCCGCCAGTGGCGATAGGTGGCGTCGATCTCGCCCTGATCCCGGATAAGGGGCCGGGGCGGCGCGCTTCTCATAAAACTCAGCACGGGCAGGCCCTCTGGTGGTGATTAGCCATGACTCTCTTCCCGTCTGCGACTGGGCAGATTGACCGTCAGCTGGGTGCCGTGGATGCAGGAGAGTTGCAGACTGCCCCCTAGGGCCTGTACCCGCTCGCGAATGCCGAGCAGGCCATAGCCCTGCTGCGGGCGGCTTTCCGGCAGACCGCGGCCATCATCTTCCAGCACCAGTTGCAACTGCTCGCCGCTGGCCCGGGCGCGAATGGTGACCGAGTGGGCGTTGGCATGTTTGACCACGTTGTTGAGCCCCTCCTGACAGACCCGAAACAGGGTGACCCGCTGGGCATCGGAGAGATCGCCATCTGCCAGTTGCCATTCCAGACGGGTGACGATGCCGTGACGCTCCAGCTCCAGCTCCCGCAGCAGTGCCCGTACCGCCTGTTCAAGAGTCATGTCGTCGAGCTGGCGCGGGCGCAGCCGCCCGAGCAGACCGCGCACCGCGTCATAGATCCCGAGCGATAGCGTGTCGATCAGGGCACTGCTCTGGCCCACCCCGGCATTATCGGGGGCGAGGCGGCGCACGATCCCTGCCTGGGTTCGAATTGCTGTGATGGTCTGGCCGATGTCGTCGTGCAGCTCGCGCGCCACCTCCTTGCGGATGCTCTCCTCGGTCTCCAGCAGCCGCTCGGTGAGCTGGCGATTGTGGGCGAGCTGGCGGGTCAGCGCCTGATTGAGTTCCCGCTGGCGCTGGATCCCGGCACCCAGCAGCAGGCCGGTGAGGCTCTGGGCCAGCAGGGAGAGCAGCAGATCCAGCGGGTGATCATGCCAGGCCTGACTGGCCAGCAGGGCGATGGTGTTCATCAGGGTGGCGAGCAGCGCCCCTTGCCAGCCGTAGCGCCACGCCATGGCGATGATGGGGATGGCCAGACAAAACGGGGTGAAGCGTACCAGCGAGTTGGGCAATCCCAGTTGCAGCCAGAGGCTCAATACGAACAGCAGCAGATACCAGACCAGATGGCGAAAGCGCCACTCCACCGGTTGATCCACCAGCGCAGGCCCCAGCGGCACCCAGGTGGCGCGGGTGAGGTAGTGCCAGATCAGCATACAGGTGGAGGTCAGCGTCAGCCCGCCGGTCAGGCTGAGCAGCAGGGCCGAGAGGCCATCTTCCCCGGCCAGATGCCAGAGCAGGGCTTGCAGCAGCGCCGCCGCCGTGACGGTGGCGAGCAGCAGCAACAGTTGCTGCCAGTCGTTGCGCACCTGCTGGCGACGGGCAATCAGCAGCGGTAGCATGGTCAGCAGACTGCCCGCGACCAGCCAAGGCCAGTGGGGCAGCCCCACTTCCAGATTGAGCCAGTAGAGCAGCAGCCCTTCGCACAGCAACAGCGGCGGCCAGTAGTGGCCGGGACTTTGCAGCAGCAACCCGAGGCGCAGGCCGAAGGGGAACAGCAGCACCGCCAGCGCTGGGCCACCCGCCAGATGCAGGCTGATGCTCCAGAGGCAAAACCAGCCGGCGGCAAAGATGAAGCAGGCCGCCAGCGCGATGGCGACATAGCTGGCAAGACGGGAGATCACCAGCTATCCAGCATGCGGTGGGCCAGCTCGACGTTGTTGCTGACCTTGAGCTTGTCCATCAGGTTGGCGCGATGGACGTGAACCGTCTTGGGGGAGAGTCCAAGCTGCTCGGCGATGGCTTTCACCTCCAGCCCCTGTGCCAGCAACTGGGCAATCTCCCGCTCCCGATTGGTGAGGGGATCCCGGCTGCTGCTGGCCAGTTTCTGGGCGATGTCCGGCGTCAGATAACACCCCCCCTGTGCGGCGGTGCGCACGGCGGCGATCAGCTCGTCCGGACTGCAGCGCTTGGAGAGAAATCCCTTGGCACCGGTCTGCAGTGCCTGCTCGATGAGGGCGGGGCTGTCGTGTACCGAGAGCATCACCACCGCGAGACCGGAGGGGAGCTGCTTGAGCAGATCCAGCCCCGATTGGTCGGGCATCGAGATGTCGCAGACGCAGACCCGCGCCCCGCTGCCGGGCAGGCCGGCAAGGGCATCGCTGGCGGAGCCGAATTCGGCGACCACCTGCAGGTCGGGCTCCAGATTGAGCAGTTGGGCAAAACCGGATCGGACGATCTGGTGATCGTCGATGAGGGCAATTTTTATCATGATGTCAGCCTGAAATTCGGTGCGTCATGACCATGACGCGGCCAACAAGATACCTGCCCCCCGAGTCAGGCTCAAGCAGCAGCAGGAAAAGGGGCTAAAAACCGGGGGGCAAGGTGCGCAAAGCTTGATCGGGATCAGCTGGCAAGAGCGAGCAAGCGGGCTGATCAACAGGGAGATGACCAGCCCGGGGGACTCAGCGGTGCAGTTCGCCGGCGCGCTCCGGCTGATAGACCACTTCCAGAATTTCTACCTCGATGGTGCGACCGGCCGGGCCCGGCCAGGCGATGCTGTCGCCCACTTTCAGGCCGAGCAGGGCGCTGCCTACCGGCGCCAGTACAGAGATGTTGCTCTCGTCGCCCTTGGCATCGCGCGGGTAGACCAGGGTGAGGCAGAACTCGTTGCCGCTGCTCTGCATCTTGAAGCGTACCTTGCTGTTCATGGTGACCACGTCCGGCGGCATGTCGGCCGGTTCGCGGATCTCGGCGCGGTCCAGCTCCTCTTGCAGGGCCAGATGCTGCGGATGGTTGCCGAGCAGTTGTTCGATACGGTCCAGATCAAGGCTGGAGATAACCAGATGAGGTTGTTTCATAAGATATTCCTTATCAATAGCGGATAGGCCCATACCGGCGGGTGCAGGTTGGCCATCACGCAAAGTGTTACAAAAATGGATTCAACAGGTTCAATCGATTGAAAATGCCATGCCCCCAAGCGACTCGCGGCCGAAGGAGCGAGGCGGGGGCTCAGCAGGGTGTGAGCAAATGCGAGGAAATAGCGAGTATTTTCATGGGGCTACCATAACCATTCTGGCCGGCCTTGGCAACCGTGATTGAGTGACTACTCAGGAGAGTGATAGTTGTACTGACGGATGATCCGCGTGAGCGAGCCATCACGGCGCATCTCGTCAATCACGGCTTGCCAGCGACGCCCTTCGGTGAAGGGAAAATCCTTGCTGGCCGCGATAAATAACTGGGTACGCATCAAGGATTCGCCTTTTACTATCTCATCGATGGAAAATCCGCCCGTCTGCTGGTTGTAGAGGATGACGTTCCAGGCTGCGACCCAGGCATCGATGCGTCCTCGTTGCAGTTTGAGGGCATTGAGGTCTTCGGTGGCGACGGTTTGGCTGGCGAGATTCAGCCTCTGCTTGAGCAGATACTGGCCGAAGGAGTGACGCAAGGTGCCCACCTTGAGTGAAGGAAGCGCGTTTATCATGAGCGGGGTGGGATGCTTGTGGCGATTGCTGACAATGAGGAACTCTTCATCAAGGATGGGGGAAACCCAGTAGTAGAGATGCTCCCGTTGAGAGCTGCGTACTGGCGGTATCAGCAGTACATCCTTGCGATGGGCGGTTTGGGTGAGGGCTCGGGCCAGCGGCATCAGCTCGATGGTGAGCGGCTCTTTGAGGCGCCGGGCGGCCTCCTCCATGATCTCGATGGCGACACCGCTTGGTTTGCCGTGAGAGGAGCGAATGACGTAAGGGGGCAGCTCGGCCGCCACCAGCACAATAGCTTGGGCACCGGTGTTCACCAGCAACAACAGCAGGGCAAAAAAGGGCAGGCAGAGAGCGCGCATCAAGGTCGTGAGCCAGAGTCGAATATGCAGAGTGTAACATTCCTGCCTGCGTTGTCGTTGTGCCCGCTGAGAGGTTGGGATCTCAGTCGAAGAAATCCCGCAGATCGCGCACTTCGTAATCAGCGAGTTGCTGCCAGGGGAGCTGCGCAGGCAGCTTGCGCAGGGTCACCTCCATCCGGTAGCTGCGATAGCCATCGAGGCTGGCCGACTCGACCACCAGCGGGATCTGCCACTGACTCGACCAGAGAATGCGGGTTCGTTGCTGCCCTTCGCGCTTTTCATACCAGCGGGCCTGCTCGGGGGCGGCCTCATCCAGCGGGGTCATCCCCTCGATCAGCCCCGGGTTGACGAGATGGCGGATCCGCAGCCAGTCGGGCTTGAAGGCCACCTGGCCATACTCTTCCACCGGCACTTCAACCAGCTGGTTGTGCCAGCTGTCGGCATAGCGCAGCTGAAGTTCACCCTCATCACTGCGGCTGACCCAGCGGGCCGCCATCTGGTGGGTAAAGTGCTTGTGGCCGGGCGTGGCGTCGTGAGTGGCGTGATAGGCACGGGCAAGGGGGAGGGGAATGAGCCGCTGGCTCCACACCTGATTGCCCACGCGCAGCCACTTCTCTTGCCAGATACTCTCTCTGGCGATGCCATCGCTGCCGGTGTTCCGGTCGTGATAGCTGATCCGGGCGGCGAGATCCGGGGGCGTGTCGTCAGCATGCAGGGGGAAGGCGAGGGTGCTGCCAAGCAGCCATAACGAAAGCAAAAGTCGCATCATCATCTGTCGCTCGAAAGAGCCGGGGCCCGGGCCGCTGAGTCGATTGCTCAGATGCAACCGGGCCCCTGCTGCTTACAGGCCGAGCGCCTCCCGCAGTTTGCCAAACACCTTGGTGTTATCCAGCGTGCCTTTGAAGCGGTTGCTGCCGGCGCCATCGGCAAACAGCATCACATCGCCGCCGCCGTGGGTTTCCGATGTCAGTTTGACGCCGGTCTCCTGCAGATAGTCATTGGCCATCACCTGATCGCTGGTGAGGACCGGGCGTACATCGGGGCGGTTGGGGCCGTTACCGAACACCAGGGTGGTGAAGGGCTTGCCATCCACGTCGTTCTGGGTCGAGCCATCGCCATTTTTCACCAGATCCAGCACCGGATTGCCCTTGGCGGAGTAGCCGTTAATGGTCATGGTGTGGTCATGGTCGGCGGTGACCACGATCAGGGTATCTTTCAGATCCACCTTGCCGAGCGCCGTCTTGACCGCCTCATCCAGAGCCACTGCGTCGGTGAGCGAGCGCTTGGCGTTGGTGCCGTGCAGGGCATGATCGATACGGCCACCCTCTACCATCAGGAAGTAACCCTGACTGTTCTTGCTCAGCAGGTCGATCGCCTTGGCTGTCATTTCGGAGAGGGACGGCTGGGTATTGGCAGCCCCCTTGGCGACCCGATCCAGCTCGTAGTCGAGGTGGGATTTGCTGCTGAACAGACCGAGCACCTTGCCGCTGGTGACCTTGGCCAGTTCACTTTGGGTGGTGACATAGCTGTATCCCTGCGCCTTCATCTCCGCGGTCAGGTCGCGGTTGTCATTGCGACCGCCCTTGTTGCTGGCGCTGTAGGGGGTCCAGTGGTTGGCACCACCGCCCATCAGCACATCGACCCCATCCTTGAGGGCACTGTTATAGCCAGCGCCCCCAGGAACGGCCTGTGCGGCGATGTCATAAGCTGCATCCCGATGGCAGATGTGGGCGTAGGTAGCCGCCGGGGTCGCGTGGGTCAGCTCGGTAGTTGTGACGGCCCCGACCGATTTGCCTGCCGCCTTGGCCAGCTCCAGGATGGTGGGCACCGGCTTGCCGTTATCGCTGCTGCAATTGTTGACGGTTTTGTTGCCATTGACGTCTTTGCCGGGGGCAACGGCTTTGGTGTCGCTGCTCATGGCGATCACCTCGTTGTTCATCTTGACCCCGGTGGTGTAGGCCGCCATGGAGGGGGCCGAGTCGGTGGTCTGGGCATCGTTGGAGAAGGTCTTGATGCGGGCACTGCGCGGCAGTTTCATCATCTCCAGATTGCCCTCTTCCCCCACCTTGAACAGGCGGGTGGCGGTGAGCACGGTGGGGCCCATGCCATCACCGATAAAGAGAATGACGTTTTTGGCATCACCGGCTTGTGCCTGGGAGGTTGCGCCCAGCGCACTGAACAGGGCGGCGCAGACCAGCGTGTGCTTGATGGATGTGTTCATCTGTTTGCTCATGAAAGTGCTCCTTACAGCTTGGCCGCAGCCTTGATCTTGCCGAACACGGCGGTGTTATCGAGTGAGCCATGGAAGCTGTCAGCCCCCTTGCCGATGGCGCCGAGGAAGACATCGGTGCCGCCGTGGGTCTCGTTGCCGATTTCGCCCACCTTGACCACCACTTCCTGGTGGTAGTCATTGGCGGAGACGGTGGCATCGTCGAGCGGGGCGACGCTGCTGCGCGGGCCATCTACCCGGTTGTAGCCGTTGCCAAAACCTATGATGGTGTAGGGCATGCCCTCGCTATCCTTGCTTGGCTCGCCAGTCTCGTAGTTCTTCACCAACCCGAGTACGCCGGGGTTGTCGGCGGTGGTCTTGCCGGTGCGCTTGGCATAGCCGTTGAGCACGAGCGTGTGGTCGTGATCGGCGGTGACCACGATCAGGGTGTTTTTCAGCTCGGGGTCGCTCTTTTTCACCTCGTCGATGGCGGCTTTTATGGCGTTGTCGAAGGCGATGGTGTCCTGCAGCGCCCGCTTGGCGTTGGTGTCGTGCAGGGCGTGGTCGATGCGGCCCCCTTCCACCATCAGGAAGTAACCCTTCTCTTTGCCCTTGAGCTGCTTGATGGCGGCCAGGGTCATCTGGGCCAGTGACGGCTCGCTGGCGGGACGGTCCAGGTCATATTTCATGTGGCTGGAACCAAACAGACCCAGCAGCGGCTTGCCCGCATCGGCCTTGTTCAGCTCATCCAGATTGCTGGCAAACTGGTAGCCCTTGGCCTGCATTTCGCTGATGAGGTTGCGGCCATCCTCCCGCTTGCCCTTGTCGGCTTTGGGCAGGAAGAAGCTGCTGCCGCCACCGAGCACCACATCCAGTCCCTCCTTGAGGGCGCTGTTGTAGCCTTTGCCGCCCGGTACCAGCTGGACGGCGATATCGGCCTCCAGATCCCGGTTGCAGATATGGGCATAGGTAGCCGCCGGGGTGGCGTGGGTCACCCGGGTACTGGTTACCACGCCGGTACCGCGGCCATCGGCTTTGGCCAGCTCCAGCAGGGTGGGCACCGGCTTGCCGGCGCTCTTGCTGCAGTCGCTCTCATAGGTGGCGTCGCCGTCCATGCTGATGACGCCGTTGTTGCTCTTGACCCCGGTCATGTAGGCCGCCATGGAGGGGGCCGAGTCAGTGACCTGGGCATCGTGGGAGAAGGTCTTGATAAAGGCCGTCTCTGGCAGGGTATCGATGGTGAGATCACCCTCTTCGCCGACACCGTAGATGCGGGCTGCCGTCAGGGTGTTGAGGCCCATGCCGTCACCGAGGAAGAAGATGACGTTGGTGGGTTGGGCTGCGGGCTTGGTCGCCACCGTGTCATTGTCTGATTTGCAGCCGGCAGCCAGGGCGGCGCCGATCATCACTGCAAGTCCTGCCATTTTTCTCATTGGGGTTCGCTCCTTGTAAAACCTGAGCGCAGCCTAGAGGGGGCAGATGACACTTTTACTGACTATCGGTGACGGTTGTGTGAAAAAGTGATGAAAATGTTACACTATATCAATGTGTTATCTATCAATTGAGCCAGTTGGTCCGGTCGCTTCCGGCAAGGTTGCTCCGCCTCGGCGGTTTGCTGATTTGAGGAGGTGATGGTTAGAATGACCTGTCAAAAGAGGCCCGCAGCAGGTAAAATGCGCCCCCTTCGTTCGATGCCCGCGGCAGAGCGCTTGTTGTTCCATGCGCGCGCCCGCAGCCCCCACAGAGAGTAACGGATATGTCCATCAACTGGTTCCCCGGTCACATGCACAAGGCCCGCAAAGAGATTGCCGAGGTCATGCCCCAGGTCGATGTGATCATCGAGATGCTCGATGCCCGCATCCCCTTCTCCAGCGAAAACCCGCTGGTGCCCGAGCTGCGTGGTGATACCCCGGTGATCAAGGTGCTGAACAAGGCGGACCTGGCCGATCCGGCGATCACCGATCTGTGGGTGGCGCACATGGAAAAAGAGAAGGGGATCAAGGCGCTGCCGCTGACGCAACAAGAGCCGGAGAAGATCAAGCAACTGCTGACCCTCTGCCACGAAATGCTGCCGGAGCGCAATTTTGAGCTGCGCGGCGTGCGGGCGATGATCATGGGGATCCCCAACGTGGGCAAGTCCACTCTGATCAATACTCTGGCGGGACGCATCATCGCCCGTACCGGCAACGAGGCGGGGGTGACCAAGTCCCAGCAGCGGATCAAGCTGGATAACAACGTTATCCTGACCGATACCCCGGGTTTTCTCTGGCCCAAGCTCAATCCGCCCTCCTGCGGTTATCGTCTGGCCATCACCGCGGCCATCAAGGACACGGTGTTCGACTATGCCGATATCGCCATGTTCGCCGCCGATTACTTCATCAAGGCCTATCCGGAGCGGATCAAGGCGCGTTACCAGATTGACGAGTTGCCCGAGACCGAGATCGAGCTGCTGGAGATGATCGCCCGCCAGCGGGCGTTTATGCGCAAAGGGGGGCTGGCCGACTTGCACAAGGCGTCCGAGATCCTGATCAACGAGTTCCGCTCCGGCTTGCTTGGCCGCATCTCGCTGGAGACGCCGGAGATGGTGAGCGTCGAGATTGTCGAAGCCGCCGCAGAAGCCGAGCAAAAAGCCAAAGAGAAGGCCGAGCGGGAAGAGGAGCGTCAGGCCCGCGCCCGTCGCAAGTACGCCCGCAAGCGTCAGAGATAATTATCCTCAGGCGTCCCGAGCTTGCCTGACAACGAGCGAGCTTGTGTGACCGAGAGGACAAAACACGAAGAGGCGACCCAAGGGTCGCCTCTTCTGTTTTATCTGGTGAAATGCCGCCCACTCTGATGGGGTGTCCGCGCTATAAGCCATGCCATCAACCAAAACGGTGGAGCGCCGCCTCAAACAGCGACATATGAAGCGGGATCAGCTGTTGCCAGTCGCGGCGATAGCCGCCACCGGGTACAGCGGCGACAGGCAACCCATGCTTGATTGCACAGTCAAATACCATGGCATCGCGCAGGCGCACCCCTTCATCGCTCAGGGAGAGATAGCCAAGCTCGTCGGCATGATGCACATCGACGCCCGCCTGATAGAGGATGAGATCCGGCGAATAGAGGCGCAGTGCCAGTGAGAGTGCCTGTTGCAGTGTGGTGAGATAGGCATCGTCCGTCATGCCGCTTGGCAGCGGAAAGTCGAGGTGAGAGGTGGCTTTGTGATGGGGAAAGTTGTGCTCACCATGGAGGGAGAGGGTGATGATATCGCGCCGTCCAGCACACAGGGCCGCACTGCCATCTCCCTGATGCACATCGAGATCGACGATCAGCACCTGTTCACAGCGCCCCTCGTCGAGGCAAGCCTGGGCCGCAATCACCAGATCGTTGAACAGACAAAAACCGCTGCCGTGATCCCGGTGGGCGTGGTGGTAGCCACCGGAGATCTGCAAGCCGCAGCCCTGCTCAAGTGCATAGCGGCTGGCGGCAATAGTGGCACCCACCGAGCGCAAGGTGCGCTCCATCAGCATGGGTGACCAGGGAAAACCGATCTTGCGGATGGCGCGCTCTTCAAGTTGGCCACTCAGGGCCGCCGCGACATAATCAGCATCGTGAATGCGACAGATTTGCTCCCGGGTGGCCGACGGCGCTTCGCCAAGGGGGTAACCCTGCACCTGCAAGCGCTCAAACAGCCCCTGATACTTGGCCAGCGGGAAGCGATGGCGTTCGGGCAGGATCAGGGAGGAGTAGAGGGGGTGATAGAAAATATGCAGTGACATCAGGGCATTGTTCCATCGATGCAGAGATGAACCTGGATATGAAAAAGGGGAGCCAGGCTCCCCTTGTCATTCCCGACGGGTCAGGATGATGTTTCCGGATTACTGCTGCTGGATAACCCAGATCTGGAAGGCTTTGCGGGTTTCCGCATCGGCCTTGTTGTACCAGTTTTGCAGCTGGGTCAGGGCTTCCGGATTGCTTTGCGCCTTGCTGGGCGCGGCTTGGGCCGGTGCGCTGGCGGCAGCCATCACGGCAGCAGAGGAGACGGCAACGGTTTTGGGCTGGTTGAAAGCTTTGCCCATGTTGATCAGCTCTTGCTGATAGTCACGGGTCAGCTGGAAGCCCTCTACTTTCGGCATTACGAACTGTTCACTGCTCACTTGCTGGCCACTGACCTTGTCTTTTAGCACCACTTTCTGATCTTTCAGGAACTGTTTGGCTTCTGCTTCATTGCGGGGCTTTTTATAGTCCAGCACCAGCTGCTGATTGTCGGCTGCAGTGAAGTTCAGCACCAGCGGCTCGGCGGTCACCAGCTTGATTTCGTTACGGCTGGAGTAGTTGCCTTCAAAGGCGACGACCAACTGGTGCTTGCCGGCAGAGAGGGGGAAGGTGCTGGTTTTGTCGAGCAGCTGGGGGTTGATGGATTGGCCATCAATCAACTGCACGATGTAAGGGGTGGATACTTCCAGTTTGGCATCAGCCAAGGCGCTACCGGCCCACAACAGACCAGCCAGCGCCGGTACCAGAACAGTCAGTTTCATTTCATCTCCTTGAACAGTCAGGCGATTGCCCACTGAAAACAGGGGCTCATTTTTACAGGTTTGGTCTACTGCGGCAATGGCTCTTTCTGGAGGTGTATGTTCGTGCAGTTGTCAGTTCATTTATCAATAACGGCATGCTTATTTATTCGATCCGCCGTGTAAACGGGGGGAGGGCATCAAGTAACCCCTTGCCATAACGTTTGGTCAGTAGACGTCGATCAAGAATGGTGACCCGCCCCCGATCGGCCTCTTTGCGGATGAGGCGGCCACAGGCCTGGATCAGTTTGCGCGATGCTTCTGGCACCGTCAGTTGCAGAAAGGGGTTGCCGCCTCGCTGCTCCACCCACTCGGCGGTAGCCTCCTCGACCGGTGAGTTGGGCACCGCAAAGGGGAGTTTGGTGATCACCAGATTGGTGAGATAGTGACCCGGCAGATCCAGTCCCTCCGAGAAGCTGCCGGTACCAAACAGGATGCTGGCCTGACCGCCATCGCATTTCTGCTTGTGCAGGGTGAGCAGTGCATTGCGGGAGGCTTCCCCCTGCACCAGCAGTGACAGTCCCTTGGCTCGCAAGCCAACGGCCACCTCATTCATCTGGCGGTAGGAGGAGAAGAGCACCAGACTCGCCTCCTTGCCCGCCAGAATACGTGGCAGCACGCTGATGAGTTCATTGGTAAAGGCTGGTGAGTTGGGTTCGTGCTCCATCTTGGGCAGATAGAGCTCGGCTTTCTGGTAGTCAAAGGGGGAGCGCAGGCGCAGATAGCGGGTACCGTCGTGCTCCTTGAGCCCCACCTGATGGCGAAAATAACTAAAGGAAGAGAGGGCGGTGAGGGTCGCTGAGACCAGTACGGCACCTAGACATTTCGACCAGAGCCACTCCTCCAGCAGATAGCCTACCTCAATCGGTGAGGCGTGCAGCCAGATATCGCCGTCATCGCTCTTGGCCATCCAGCGGGCGAGCGGGGTTTTACCGGTCGGCACATGGCGCCCCAGCATCTCCCACAGGGCGCAGAAACTCTCCAGCCGTTGCAGATGAAAACCGCTCTCGGCCAGCAGGGGTTCGGCCTCCTTGCGGCGGATCTCGCCATCTTTCAGCGCTTCACCTATGGCCCCCTGCATCCGATCCAGCGCCCGCAGCGCCTTCTTGCTCGACTCCTTGAGATTCTCCGCCAGCATGGGTAGGGGATCCGGCAATACCCCTTCGACGAAGCGGTAGTGGGGTTCCGTGCCAAACAGCCGATCGTTGGCGCTGAGCCACTGCTCGACCGCCTTCAGATCGGGCTGGATGGTGGCCAGCGCATCCTGCAGTTTGAGTTGGGGGTCGAGCAGGCTCTCCTTATTAAGAGTCCGCGCCAGCTTGCCTGCACTTTGTACCAGCTTCTCCAGCCAGCGACGCGAGCCTTTGACGCTGGCCGACGCTGCGCCGTGATCCCGGGCGATGGTGGGCAGGTGATGGGCCTCATCCAGCACATAGATGCACTCATCAGGGGGCGGCAGAATGATGCCGCCGCCCATGGTGAGATCGGAGAGCAGTAGCGCATGGTTGACGACCAGCACATCGGCGCTCTCCATGTCGTTGCGGGCGCGATGAAAGGGGCAGTGCTGGTGATGGCTCAGCGCCTTGTTGCAGATGTGGCGGTCTGCGGCGATGCGATCCCAGCACGTGTCGGGAATGGGCTCCGGCCAGTTGTCCCGATCCCCGTCCCACTTGCCATTGGTGTAGGCCTGCCACAGCGCCTGGTAGCGATCCTTGTCGCTGTCCGATGGTTTGGATTTGCTCAGACTGCCAAAGTCGAGCTCGAAGTTGGCCATCTCGGCGCCACTGGCTGCCTGCTCCAGCAGATGCTCGCAACAGTAGCGTTGACGCCCCTTGACCAGCATAAAGCGAAACGGCAGCTCGCTGTGGCGGTGGTAAAAAGGAAGGTCTTTGTGGATCAGCTGCTCTTGCAGGGCCACTGTGGCGGTGGAGATCACTAGCTTCTTCTGGGTGAGTCGCGCCACCGGAATGGCGCCCTGCGCATAGGAGAGGGATTTGCCGATACCGGTGCCCGCTTCGGCAACCAGAATACGGCGTTGTTTGTCGTACTCGCCGGTCAGGGTTTTGGCTATCTCGGCCACCAGAAAGTTCTGCTCTTTGCGCGGCACAAAACCGGGTAATCCATCCGAAATCTGGCGATAGGTTTGCCGAATGGTTGCTTTGAGGCGAGTAGAGAGCATGAAGAGAAGGCCAGTTAGGGGTTAATAGAAGGACAAGGATACCCGCAACCCCTCGGTGAGGTCGAGGCAACAGCCATTATCACGGCAGTTTTACGCTGTTCAGACCACTTTGGTTGTTTATCAGGTATTTAGCGTTATTTGCATGCAAAATAGACTATTTGAGTGCAAATAATCAGCAGGATTCATTGTAAACGTTTTCCTTTTGCCTTGCCGTCAGGTGAGACTTGGCTCACATTTTTGCCTCCATGACTATGGTTTGCGTAAAAAGTTCCAAGTTTTTTCATTGCGGTTCAAAAAATCCGGTGCTAGTCTCGGCGGCATAGTGATGCAAAGAACATCGCTAACACAGGGAATAACAACAACTTAGTGTTTAATTACAGTAGGCATTGGAAACTATGAAAAAGACAATTCTGGCTATTGCTATTCCGGCTCTGTTTGCATCCGCCGCTAACGCCGCAGTGATCTATGACAAAGACGGTACCACTTTCGACGTATACGGCCGTGTACAGGCTAACTACTACGGTGAGCACGATGATACCGATGGCGAGCTGATTGGTTCTTCCCGTCTGGGCTGGTCCGGTAAAGTTGCTCTGAACAACACTTGGTCCGGTATCGCCAAGACCGAGTGGCAAGTTGCTGCTGAAAACTCCGACAAGGGCAGTGACGGTAAGTCTAGCAAGTTCGATGCTCGTCATATCTATGCAGGCTTTGACGGCACCCAGTACGGTAAAATCATCTTCGGTCAGACCGACACTGCTTTCTACGACGTACTCGAGCCGACCGATATTTTCAACGAGTGGGGCGATGCGGGTAACTTCTATGACGGTCGTCAGGAAGGCCAGGTTATCTACTCCAACACCTTCGCTGGTTTCAAAGGTAAAGTTTCCTACCAAACCAATGACGACGTAGCGGTCAAGATCACTGACGTTGGTCAGAAGGTCAAAGAAGATGCCATCTTTGGTTCCGACGTTAAGCGTAAGAAAGCTTATGCCGTTGCCGCCGGTTACGATTTTGACTTCGGCCTGGGCTTCAACGCCGGTTATGCCTACTCCGACCTGCAAAACAAAGTTAATGGTCAGACTGGTAAGAAAGACGAGTGGGCTATTGGCGCGCACTACGCTATCAATGGCTTCTATTTTGCCGGTGTTTACACTGAAGGCGAAGTGAAGAACAAGAGCCTGGGTCTGAAAGATGACGGCCGTGGTTACGAGCTGGCTGCTTCTTACAACGTAGATGCTTGGACCTTCCTGGCTGGTTACAACTTCAAAGAAGGCAAGGCCAACGCTCAAGCTGCCGGTTCTACTTACAAGGATCTGGTTGACGAGACCCTGCTGGGTGTTCAGTACGCTTTCACTCCGAAGCTGAAAGCTTACACCGAGTACAAGATCCAGGGTATCGAGAAGCATGACGACGAGTGGACTGTTGCTCTGCAGTACAACTTCTAATAAGTTGAACAAGAGTAATATCCAGGCTTGAGTCTTTGACCAGGCTACAAATGGCCGAGATAATTTCTCGGCCATTTTCTTTTTTGGCGACAGCGGATTGGCGCCATGATAAATCGCCGGATTGCTGTGTTAAGTGATCTTTGGCAAACGGTTAATCTCTCCTGCTTCCTGCTTCCTGCTTCCTGCTTCCTGCTTCCTGTTTATCTCTTTGATGGGGAGTGCACCGTTCTCCTTTGCGTCGTACAGCCTTGCTCGCAGCAGTTTGGTTTGACCGTTAGAGTCTGGCAGCCCTTGCAAGGGGCGGTGCTATTTGCGCGGATTGCGTGGATATTGAGGGGGCATACTTGCTGGATGTGAGGCAGCGCCAGGGGAGGGTATTGAGGCCAGTCAGCTGTGGGGGCTCGACGTAGGGCCGAGCGTGACTGACGTCAGTGTTTAAATCGGTAACAAATAAAATGGGAAGATGCCCAGGCATCTTCCCATTCTGGCGATATGAGGTAGCTGCTTTTGCAGGATCAGCCGTGTTGGCGGCGGTCGTTGGCCTGGGCCAGTAGCATGCGGCTTTCACGCAGGAACTGGTCGGCATGCTCGCCGAAGAAACCGGAGACTTGCGAGAAGGCCTCGATGAAGCCGTCCCTGTCCCCCCGCTCCAGCAGCCCCAGCGCTTCGCCGAAGTTTTGGTAGTAGCGACGGATCATCGCCAGATTCTGCGGTGACGACAAAATGATGTCGGCATAGAGGTGGGGATCCTGAGCGAACAGCCGCCCCACCATGGCGAGCTCCAGTCGGTAGATGGGAGAGCTCAAACTCAGCAGGCGATCCAGATTGGCTTGCTCCCGGGAGAGGTGCCAGCCATAGGCAAAGGTGGCGAAGTGACGCAGTGCCTGAATGAGGGTCATCGCCTCATCGTGGGCCTTGGCTTCCACCTGCTGCAAGCGGGCGCCCCAGATGGTCATCTGATCCAGCAACCATTGGCTGGCTGCGGGGTCACGACCCTGACAGCAGACGATCACCTGCTTGGCGAGGCTTGCCACATCCGGCCCGAACATGGGGTGCAGTCCCAGTACCGGCCCTTGGTGCACCGTCAGCATATGTTCGAGCGGCGCCGCTTTCACGCTGGTGACATCGACCAGCAGGCAGTGGGCGGGCAGGTTGCCGAGGCGGTCGATGATCTGGCAGGTGATATCGATGGGCACCGCCACCATCACCAGACCGGCTCCGGCGAGGATCTCGTCAGCGCGCGGCCAGTCGGCTTGTTCCAGCGTCTCGACCCGATAGCCTGAGAGGCTGAACATATGGCCGAACAAGCGGCCAAGCTGGCCCTGACCACCGATGATGACCACTTTGCCAAGGTCCGGCTTTATGCATTTGAAGCCGGTATCTTTCTCGCTGGCGTAAGATTCACGCATCACCCGGCGCAGCACGTCTTCGATGAGATCGCCGGGCACTCCCAACTGCTCAGCCTCGGCGCGGCGGCGGGCCAGCATGCTCGCTTCCCGATCCGGTGCATAGATGGGCAGGCCGTAGCGGCTCTTTACCTCACCCACTTCTCCCACCAGGGCCAGACGGGCGGCCAGCAGATCGATCAGCTGCTTGTCCACCGCATCTATCTTGTCCCTGAGTACATTCAACTCTTCAGCCATATCCAGTCCCTGCTGGCGCCGCAGCGGCGCCCTGAAAATCAAGATGCAACAAGGTATCACGGCATGAGCTGTTTGATGCCACCACTAGTGATACCTCGATTGTTCAATAGGTTACGACAAGATACCACGGCTTACCGTGCAGTTCTGCCCTTGAGGGGGTCAGCCAGCTGGTTGTGGCAGCGGGCCAGCAGGGTAGCGGTGGTGTCCCAGTCGATGCAGGCATCTGTGATGGAGACCCCGTAGTGCATCTGCTCCTTGGGCTGCTCGCTGGACTGGTTTCCCTCGAACAGGTTGGATTCGAGCATCACCCCGATGATGGAGCGGTTGCCCTCCTGGATCTGGTGGATGACGTTGTCGGCCACCTTGGGCTGCAAACGGTGATCCTTGCTGGAGTTGCCGTGGCTGCAATCCACCACAAGGCTCGGCAGCAGGCCCGCTTTCTCCAGCGCCTCTTCCGCCAGCGACACGTTGACCGAGTCGTAGTTGGGATGTTTGCCGCCGCGCAGGATCACGTGGCCATCCGGGTTGCCCTGGGTCTGCAGCAGCGCAACCTGGCCCTGCTGGTTGATCCCCATAAAGGCGTGAGGGGAGGAGGCCGCCTGCAACGCATTAATGGCAGTCCCCAAGTTGCCGTCGGTGCCGTTCTTGAAGCCGACCGGCATGGAGAGGCCGGACGCCATCTCCCTGTGGGTCTGGGATTCGGTGGTGCGGGCGCCGATGGCTGACCAGGAGAAGAGCTCGGCCAGGTATTGCGGGCTGATGGGGTCGAGCGCTTCTGTGGCCAGCGGCAACTCCAGCTCCGCCAGCCAGCAGAGCAGCTCGCGGGCACGGTGCAGCCCCAGCTCCACATCGAAGGTGCCATCCAGATTGGGGTCGTTGATAAAGCCTTTCCAGCCGACCGTGGTGCGCGGCTTCTCAAAGTAGACCCGCATGACAATGTAGAGAGAGTCCTGATAGGCATCATGCAGCGCTTTGAGTCTGGTTGCGTACTCTTTGGCGGCGTCCATATCGTGGATGGAGCAGGGACCACAGATCACCAGCAAGCGGTGATCGCGACGGTGGATGATGTCGGCGATGGTATTGCGGGCCCCTTGCACGAATGCCAGCGCCTTGTCGGAGATGGGTAACTTCTCCTTGAGCTGGGCAGGCGTGATCATCACTTGTTCGGACTGGATATGGATGTTGTTCAGGGGGTCTCGTTGCATAGCCTCTTCGCCTCGTCAGAGTCAGCACACTGGTTTTGATACTACCAGCTGTAATTTTAAGTTTACGAAAGTACCACTTTCGTTACGAATGGCCATCACAATACCAAGTAAATGCCAACTTTCAAGTGTGAATATGGAATTTAATAGCCTTTTGGCAATATGAAAGTACTGCTCATCGCCAAAGGTTTGGATTAACGGCCAAATTTGTCCATGAAAAGCCACTGCTGTAATTATATATTTACAGCCTAAAAAGGGGAGGTCGAATGGCGGGGGGCAAGTGGCTATAAAAAACGGGAGCCTGCAAGGGCTCCCGTTTTTTGTCGCGATAACAGTGCTGGTCGGAGAGTTATGCCGGTACGGCCTGCTCTACAGCCTGCTTGCGCGCCGTTTTTGCCAGTGCATCCAGCATGGGCTTGGTGACCAGTACGATCCCCTGTTCGGATCGGTGGAAGCGGCGGGCATCTTCATCGGCGTTCTCACCGATCACCATCCCTTCCGGCAGCTTGCACCCCTTGTCGATCACTACCCGACGCAGCCGGCAGCCGGCACCGATCTCCACACCCGGGAAGATCACGGCTTGATCCAGAGTGCAGAAGGAGTCGACCCGTACATTGGTGAAGAGCACCGAGCTCAGGATGAAGGAGCCGCTGACGATGGTGCCGCCCGAAAACATCGAGTTGATGGTCATGCCGTGCTGACCGTTTCTGTCCTGCACGAACTTGGCGGGAGGGGTCATGTTCTGGCTGGTCCAGATGGGCCACTCCTGATCGTAGATATCCAGCTCCGGCGTGACGGAGGCGAGATCCATGTTGGCTTCCCAGAAGGAGTCCACGGTGCCCACGTCGCGCCAGTAGGGACGGCGATCCGGACAGCAACCGACACAGGACATGCCAAACGGGTGAGCGAATGCAGTACCCTCTTTCACCACGCGGGGGATCACGTCCATGCCGAAATCGTGATGGGACTGTGCGTTTGCAATGTCCTCTTCCAGCAGTTGGTAGAGATATTCGGCATCAAAAATATAGACGCCCATGGAGGCCAGCGCGGTGTCGGCCTTGCCCGGCATGGCTGGCGGGTTGGCGGGCTTTTCGACGAAGGCGTTGATCTTGCGATCATCATCCACCGCCATTACTCCGAAGGCGCTTGCTTCACTGCGTGGCACCTCGATGCAGGCTACGGTCACCTTGGCACCCATATTGACGTGGTCGAGCAGCATGGCGGCGTAATCCATCTTGTAGATGTGATCGCCCGCCAGCACCACCACATATTTGGGGGCGTGATCGCGGATGATATCCAGATTCTGGTAGACCGCATCGGCGGTCCCCCGATACCAGTTCACCTCATCTACCCGCTGCTGGGCAGGAAGCAGATCGATAAATTCGTTCATCTGGTAGCGCAGGAAAGACCAGCCGGACTGGAGATGGCGCAACAGGCTGTGGGATTTGTACTGGGTCACGACACCGACCCGACGAATGCCGGAGTTGATGCAGTTGGAGAGCACGAAATCGATAATGCGGAATTTGCCGCCGAAATGGACGGCAGGCTTGGCACGGTTGTCGGTTAACTGTTTGAGGCGACTACCCCGCCCTCCTGCGAGTACCAGAGCCATGGTCTCGTTCAGCAACTGTCTGGCTTTTGCTGTATTGGCAGGTTGTAACAACATCTCATATCCCTTTGTAGATAAATCACTACAATGTTGCCTCCTTTGAACCCTCAAGAAAGTGCTTTCAGTCACATTTCAGGGTTTTTGACGTAATAAAATGACCTTTTTGTTATTAAAAATGACGGATTGATCCGTCATTGCTTTCAATATGGTCAGTTGTCAATTGAGGCGACTTGGCCAGTAACAGGATCGACTGGGATTGGCGGGGGAGGGTGGAAAAAGCCCCTGCCAATGGTTGGCAAGGGCATAGTTGGTAGAGGCTCGATTAGCCGACACTGGTTAGCAAGGGTCAGGCTGCGTTGGCCACTGGCTCCTCGCTCTTTTTCTGGTAGGCCTGCGGGGTGAGCCCAAGCAGCTCCTGCACGGTCGAGGCGACGGTGATGGAGGAGACTGTGCCCACCAGGATCCCGGCAAACAGGGTGAAGGAGAAGCCGTAGAGGGCGTCACCGCCAAACAGCAACAACGCGCCCACGGTAAACAGGGTGGTGCCCGAGGTGATCATGGTGCGACTGAAGGTCGCCTTGATGGCCACATCGGAGCACTCGTGGATGCCCATCTGGGTACGCGAGCTTAGCAGATCCCGCAACCTGTCCGAAATGACGATGCTGTCGTTGAGGGAGTAGCCGATCACCGCCATCAAACCGGCGATGATGTTCAGATCGAATTCGATCTGAAAGAGTGACAGCAGCCCCAGCGCCACGATGGCGTCATGGACCACCGAGAGCAGGATGCCGATGGCCTGACGCCACTCGAAGCGAAACGCCAGATAGGCCGACATCGCCAGCGAAGCGACCAGCACCGCCAGCATCCCCTGCTGGAACAGTTCGGCACCCACCTGAGGGCCGACGATGGTGGTGCGCAGCAACTCGACCGGCATCCCCAGCTGTTGGGTCAGCATGGTTGCGAGATCCGCCGCGGGCCAGGGCAGTTCGTGGGGGGGCAGCTTGATCAGCCACTCGCCGGGAATACCGGCCGAGCTCAGCTCAACGGCTCCCGCCAGCGGGGAGACCAGCATGGTATTGAGCTCATGGGCCTCTTTCAGGGTCTGGATATGAAACTCCAGCAGGATCCCGCCGGTAAAATCGAGCCCCAGTGTCAGGCCGTTCACCAGCAAGATGGCGACGCTGGCCACGGTCAGCAGGATGGAAGCCCACAGGCCGATATAACGCCAACGGGTCAGCCCCATGGCAACGATCATTCTCAACATAATTCTCTCCTTGGCCAGCCAGCATCAGGCTGTTGGCCCATCACGACGTGTCGCGACACGCCGGGAAATAGTGTTCTGCTTTGGCCGCCCCAGCCATATCCATGGCCGATGGCGCAGCCAAAGCCGCTCATCAGAGGGACTGCTGTCCCGTTACACCTTCAGCGTGCGCTCGCTGCTGCGTCCCCACAGGGGGTTGATGATGGCGCGTGTCCCCCAGATCCCGGTGATCATGCTGGAGAGCAGACCCAGGATGAGGGTGATGGAGAAGCCCTGCAGCGGCCCGGAGCCGATGGAGTAGAGCACCACGGCGCAGATGAGCGTAGTGATGTTGGCATCGAAAATGGTGTGGAAGGCCGAGCGATAGCCAAAGTCGATGGCGTTGGCCAGTGAGCCCCCTTCTCGCAGACGGTCCCTGATCCGCTCGAAGATCAGCACATGGGTATCCACCGCCATGCCCACCGTCAGCACCAGACCGGCGATCCCCGGCAGGGTCAACACGGCGCCCGGCAGCACTGCCAGCATGCCGACCTGCATCAACAGGTTGGCGACCAGCGCCGTGATGGCAACCCAGCCGAATTTGCGGTACCAGGCCATCATGAACAGCATCATGCCTGCCATGCCGAAGGCCAGCGCGGTGAAGCCTGCCTCGATATTCTGCATCCCCAGCGTCGGACCAATGGAGCGCTCCTCCAGGATCTTGAGCGGGGCGGTGAGGGCGCCGGCACGCAGCAGCATGGCCAGCTCTTGCGCTTCCGGCAGACTGCCAATGCCGGTGATACGGAACTGGTTGCCAAGGGCGGTCTGGATGGTGGCGACGTTGATCACCTCGCTCTGGGCGCGCAGTTTGCCCTGGGCGTTGGTTTTGTACTCGGTGAAGACGGTCGCCATCGGCTTGCCCACATGCTGGCGGCTGAACTGGTTCATCTTGCTGCCACCCAGGGTGTCGAGCACGATATTGACCTGGGGTTGACCCATCTCGCCCATATTGGCGCGGGCATCGACGATGTGCTCGCCGGTGAGTACCGGCTTGCGCGCCATGCCGACGGCCTGGCCGTTGCGATCGGCGATATAGAAGTGGCTGTCGGCTTTGGCCTCGTAGAAGGCCAGCGAGGCGGTGGCCCCGATCACCTCTTTCGCCTGCTTGGGGTTGTGCACCCCGGGCAGTTCGATACGGATGCCATCTTGGCCCTGACGCACCACCGAGGCCTCGACGATGCCGAGCTCGTTGATCCTTTTTTTCAGGATCGACAGGTTTTGGGTCACGGCGTTGTTGACCAGCAGGGTACGCTCAGCCTCGCTCAGCACCAGTTTCAGATCATTGCCGGAGCGGGTCAGCTTCCACTGATCCTGACGGGTACCGGCACTCTCCTTGATGATGGCGAGCCAGCTCTCCTGTTCGGCCACCTCCGGCAGGGTGACGGCTACGGCGCCCTGTGCGCTGCGCGTGACGCTGGCGCCGCGCAGATTGGCTTCACGGAAGCGGGTGCGCAGGGTATCCACCAGATTCTTGGTCTGATTGTCGATGACAAAGTCCACGTCCACCCCGATAAGCAGCTGGGAGCCGCCACGCAGGTCCAGTCCCAGCTTGATGGGGTCGGCGCCGAGGCGGGTGATCCAGGCCGGCGCGTTGGAGTGAAACTCCAGGGTCAGGGCGGCACTGTCGACCCCTTGCTGCTCCAGCAACTGCTTGGCTCGCTGCTGCTCGCCCTGGCTGTCAAAGACCAGCTCGACCCGCTCAGGTTGCTCGATCACCTTGACCGGTGTCAGGTGCTTGTCGCTCAGCAACATCTGTTGCTGGGTGGTCAGGCGCTGCTGTCCGTGCAGGCCAAGGGAGGGCTGCTCACCGAAAAAGGTGGGCAGGGAGTAAAAGGTAAAGGTCAACAGCATCAACAGCAGCAGTGCGTACTGCCACTTGCTCATGCGGTTGAGAACGGTGCGATTGCTCTTTCTCATGGCAAACAAGCCTCTGTCAGGAGAATGGTGTCCGGGCCGATAGCATCAAGGCTCGGCAAGGCGCAAAAAATGGGATGCATCAGATGCGGATCAGGCAGTTGCCGGATCCGTCAGGAAGAGGAGATGAGCAAACAGTGGATGTGTCAGCCCCTCCGGGGTCAGGCGTTCAGATAGCTCTGGGTGAAGCGGTATTGCAGATGTTGGCGCTGTAGATGGCGCCGATGGATCGCACCGAAGCGATCGCGAAAACTCTGTTTGTGATAGAGCTCGGGGGCCAGCATCAGCCAGCCGAGCAGTAACAGCAGGATGGCCTGGGCCGACCAGCTCTGGATCAGCTCGTAGACCACACTCTTGGGCTGGTTGTCACTGCGCAGGGATTGTTCGAGACGCAGCAGGTGATTCTGATGGCTGCCGACAAACTTGATGATGCCATCATCGCTGTCGCTAAGCTGATTGAACACCTGAGTCTGCTGCTGTTCACTCTGGGGAGATGCGGGTAGCAGCGGGCCTTCCATTCGGGCGATGGAACAAAGCAGGGTGAAGGCAATAACCAGAGTTACCAGCACCAGTTTTACTTTGTCGATAAGGCGCAAAAAGTTAATTCCCGATAAATAGGAAGGGCAAACTACCATAAGCGCCCGGTTTGAACAAGGTTGCCCCGGGCACATGGCACCATTCGGTGCTGGCTGTCAGCTGCCGCTCATCTGCTTGAAGTCGCGGGCATAACCCTTGAGCAGGGAGTAGAGATGAGCCCGCTGGGAGATATCCAGCGACTGGCTCATGGCGCTCAGCCAGTTGACGGTACGCTGGCGCGACTGTTCGGTATAGCCGGTAAAGCGGCCATCCATCAGCCCATCCCCCTCGGCCAGCAGGTCAGTCAGCTCGCGGGTAAAGTCGGGACTCTGGCGCTGCTTCATCAGCCTGTCCAGCTCCTGGGTCCAGGACTCCTGAAACTCGAGCCAGGGGGGCATCAGCTCGTATTGCCATTCGGCCCACTGGGCCACCAGTGGTGCCTGTGCCGGTTTCACCTCGCCAATCCAGAACTCGAGCCGCTTGTTCATCTTGTCGCGAAACTCCGCCAGCATCTGCTCTTTGGGCTCAGTGGCAAAGTCCTTTTGCCGCTCCTGTTGCCGCTTGACCCGATCGGTCATAAAGCGGGCTACCTGCTCGTCGGTCAGGGTGCGCGCCAGCCTGACCGCGCGGGGGATAGTGTTTTCCAGCGTGCGGGTCAGACTCTGCTGCACCGCATCGAGATTGGTCGAGATCTGCTCCGGCGTCATGGGGCTGGCCACAGCCTTGGCCAGTGCATCGAGATCCTTGGCGTAGCGCGGCAGCTCGTGCTGGCGGTGCCAGGCCATCAGCCCCTTCACTTCGCGGCTGAGCAGATCCTTCTGCGAATAGGAGAGGGCAAAGTAGTCATCCAGCTGCCAGATGATGGCGGTATCGAGCCAGTAGTAGATCACCCGGGTGGAGCAGCCGGTCAGCAGCAGGCCGATCAGCAGCAGACCCCAGGTTTTCGGCTTGTGCCAGCGCACCTTGTTTATCATCTGTTACTCCAGTCGTTGCCGGTTGATGGCGATCAGGGTGTCATAGTCGAGTGAGGGCTGTTGCTCTGCCATCAGCAGGGCCCAGAGCAGGCCGATATAGTCGACCCAGGGTAAAAATGCCTCGCTCTGAAAATCGGGCCACTGGTGGCGCGGCACGGCCTGCAGATAGTGCGCTTCCAGCTCGTCGCGCCGCTCGGCGGGCCACTCATGGGTGCGCTGGATGCTGGCGAGCTCAAAGCCGGGGTGACCTGCCGCGCCATACTCCCAGTCGATGACCCAGGGTTTGCTTCCCAACAAGTTAGCCGGATTGAGATCATGGTGGCAAGGGCGCCAGCAATCATTTGGCTCACTGCTGGCGAGCAAGCCCCGCTCCAGGGCGGGCAGCCAGGAGGGAATGTGGGCCAGTCGGGCGCGATAGC
This sequence comes from Aeromonas sp. 602200, assembly GCF_049173895.1. Taxonomy (NCBI): domain Bacteria; kingdom Pseudomonadati; phylum Pseudomonadota; class Gammaproteobacteria; order Aeromonadales; family Aeromonadaceae; genus Aeromonas; species Aeromonas sp. 602200. The sequence continues at coordinate 13,136 of NZ_JAAKSL010000015.1, read as the reverse complement.
CCGCCGCGTGGGCTCGCACCGCCATCACCACCGCAGGTAGCGGCAGGCGATGGAGCTTGCGCAGCACCTCAGCTAGCAGACGGGGCTGATCGACTGCCGGTGGCGCCGCGTGCACCCAGTTTGGCTCATCGCACCATTCGAGCAGCATCAGACCGCTGGCGGGATCGCCATAGTGGCAAGGCAGCGCTAGTCCTTCGGCTATCGCCCCCTGATAAAGCTGCCACTCGGTGGGACGGTCGATACCAAGGCGCACCGGGTCGGAGTGGCCCTGACGCAAAAAGTAACTGCGCCCCGAGGGGAGGCGCAGTCGATAGTTGCAGTTGGTCAGGCCTAACCCGAGTGGTTCCAGCTGCCCCTCCCGCCAGGGGGCGGGCAGGCTGGCCAGTAGCGGATCACAGTTGCCTGTCACCGGGAGCCTGTTACCAGCCAAAGGTGGATTTCTTCGCCTGTTTGCGGACCTCTTTCTGATCGGCCCACAGCAGTTCGCCGTTTTGCAGATCCATCAGGTTCATGGTCATCTGGTAGTAGACATCCTTCACCTTGCCATTGTCCTTGACGATGCTGGCGAGGTTGCCATAGACCATGTAGCGGGCACCGGTCTGTTTGCCAAGCCGCACCATGGAGGCAGGATCCACCATGCCGCTGCTCTGCTGGTATTCGAGCTGCTGCTTGACGGCGGCCACCTTGCTCATGTCGACGAAGCGGAACTTGCCGGCCCGCAGCAGCTTGGTGCGGATGGTATCGGTGATGGCTTCGGTATCAATGTGCTCGGAGGTCTTGTTGCGGATAGAGTCCATAAACATCACCGGACGACCGCCTGCGGTGATCTCGCTGGTGGCAGGGGAGGCGAGCATGGAGTCCGCCATCTTGTCGGCGATGGCCTGCAGATCGCTTGAGCCGTAATCGACGGTGACGGTTTCGGTTTCAGTGGGATCGCCATAGCTGACGGTGGTGCTGGAGCAGCCGCCCAGCAGCAGCGCGCCGGTCAGGATCAGCAGGGCATGATTCATTTTCATCAGTAGGATTCCTCAATCACTTCGCGTACGTAAATCCGGTAACCCTGCGCCGCCGGGCTGGGCGCCAGGGCCGAGAGGGTGCGGGTCTGATAGCCATGCAGCTTGATGGGGGTCCAGCCGCGGCCATCGCTGGCGACCTCCTGACCGGCCTCATCATACCAATAGAAGATATATTGCAGCTTGTTATCGCCGCGCTGGGTGCTGGCGGCGGCCACATTGACCTGCAGCAGGCCATTTTGCTGGCGGCGGCTCAGCTCGGTCAGGGTGACGTTGACGTTTTGATGCTGCTCCAGCGTGGGTGCACCGCCCGCCGGGCCATAGAGCGCCACGCCGGAGGTGTTGGTGGCGCAGCCGGTCAGCAGCAGCGCGAGCCCGAGGGCCAACCCGTATGCTTTCATCTTGCTCTCCTTAATTGGAGTGAGTGGGGTAGCACTGGGGCTGCCCGGTTAATCGTCTTGCTCATCTCTCTTTGCCGCTTGCTCATCTCTCTTTGCCGCTTGCTCAGAGCGGCATCACCCGGGTGGTCAGGCCGGCGCCGAGGCGCTGTACCCAGACCAGGGTGGTGCGTCCCTTGTGGATGGTGAGCGGCAATTGCCGCTGCGCCGCCCCCGCGCTTAGGGTGAGGTTGATGTCACCTGCTGGCACCATTCCCTGCCAGCTCGATGCCTGAGCTGGCAGCGTCAGCCAGCTGCGGGTATCGGCCCGCTCGGAGAGGGTGTTGAAGATCCCCACCAGAATATTGCCCACATCCCCTCCCTCTTTGGCGGCGGTGCGGCGCATCTGCTCCTTGGCCACCAGTCGCAGCGCCTGGCGGGTCAGCATGCCGGGCAGCCGCTCTTGCAGATCTTTGGCGGCCAGCGCTTCCAGCCTGACCAGCTCGCTGGTCTGCCAGGCCCGCTTGCCGACTTCCACCGTCAGCGGGCCGGTGTCGCTGGCCCGATTATCGTAATAGGGGATGGCGACGGTAAAGGTGCGAAAATCGCCGCGGGAGGTGGAAATGGGGAGCGTCAGGAACAGTTCTCGCCGTGCCGGGATCAAACCATCTTCAAACAGCACCACCAGTTGGCCTTGATCTTTTGCAAGCGGCGGCGCTTTGCGGCCTATCTTTTTCTCGGTCTCGCGGATCTCGTCCGGTGAGCCACGCAGCCGCGCCAGACGCAACAAGGCATCTTGCAGGCTGCGGTTGTCTGGCGCTATCTGGTAGCCGCGCTGATAGTCGACCCAGGCATCGTTGAGATCCCCGGCCGCCTCATAGAGCACGGCAGAAAAGTAGAAGGTGTAGGCGTTCTGAAAACCGTTCTTGACCTTGCCGATCAACCGGTCGAGATCCGGTGCGCCGCGCGACATCAGCTGGCGTATCTCGCCTTCTGCTTCGGCCTCTTCGCTCTCATCCTTCGCTTTGCGTACCTCATCGGCTCGCCGTTTCAGGGCCTGCTCCTGCACCTGATTGGCCCGGCGTACCTCCACCAAGGCGCCATCGGCATCTCCCCGTTGCAGGTAGTTGAGGGCCAGATAGTGGTGCAGCATGGTGCGTTCGTAATCGGGGGTGAGATAGGCCATCGACTGGTCGTTGGTAAGCAGGCTGCCCACCTGATCGAGCCCGTGACTGAGCCGGTATTCGGCCTGATTGTCTTCCCACTGAAGGCGGCTGTCGGCGGCGGTGAACGCCTGCTTGCTGTCCGCATCTTGCCCCGCCAGCCAGGCGATGCGCCCCTGTTCAAGGCGATCGAGGACAAAGGTGTCATCGCCGAGGGTGGAGTCGCGCACTTCGGGCAGCGCCTCGGCGGTATGGCCCAGCAGCAGCTGGTTGCGCAAGGGCACCATCTGGTCGGAGTAGGAGACAAACATATCCTGCCAGTGGGAGGCGCAGCCTCCCAGCAGGAAACTGGCCAGCATCAGGCCGGCCAGTCGAATGCTCGGGAGTATCACAGGCTGAGCAGGGGGCCCAACGGCTCGCCGCCGACCAGATGCAGGTGGATGTGGTAGACCTCCTGCCCACCGTGGCGGTTGCAGTTCATGATGAGGCGGTAGCCATCTTCGGCGATGCCCGCATCGCTTGCCAGCTTGCGGGCCACGGTGAACATCCGGCCAAGGGCCAGTTCATGTTCGGCTTCCACGTCATTGACGGTGGGGATCAGCACATTCGGGATGATCAGGATATGGGTCTTGGCCTTGGGCTGGATATCCCGGAATGCGGTGACCAGATCGTCTTGATAAAGGATGTCGGCAGGGATCTCTTTACGGATGATTTTGCTGAAAATGGTTTCTTGCGCCATGGCTAACTCCCTTATATGAAAAAGAAAATTGAACTTGCATCCCAAGCGGCTCCCGAAAGAAGGCGAGCAGCGCGTCAAGTGTGACACAAGCCGAGATTTGACACAGCTGATGTCCCATTCCCTTCAGTTATTGTTAAGAATACCGATAGCCAGAGGGACGTCATCTGCAGCGCCTGTTCAGGGGTCTGCAGGGTATCAAAAGGACGGGGTACTCAGGCAAGGGACTTTTGCATATACAGCGGGACAATAATGAAACAAACAATGTCGGATCTCTCCATCTTGCAGCGAGTCTACCTTGGCTTCGCGATCCTGGTGGCCGTGATGGTGGCCAGTTCACTACTCACATTTCGTAGTCAGAATACCCTGGGGGGAGCGCTGGAACAGGTGACCCGGCAGTCTATGCCGCTGGTGATTGCCAGCAGCCAGACCCAGATCACCCTGCTTAGTGCCAACAAGTGGCTGGGGGATGTGCTCACCGAGCAGGACCCCAAACTGCTGCCTGCCGAAGTGGCCGAACTGAAACAGGCCAAGGCCGCGGTGGGCAAGAGCCTCGATGCCTTGCGCCAGCAGGTCGCCCACCACCCCGAACTGCAAGGGGAGATGGGCACTCTGAGCCAGCAGGTCGACAGCTACCTGCAACTGACCGATACCCTGCCGGGCGAACACGAGGCGCTGCTCACCCGATTGCACAAGGTCAATCTGGCCAAGGGGCAGTTTCAGGTCAGCTTGCCCCAGTTCAAGAAGAGTCTGGGGGACATGATGATCACCATCGACGACAGCTTCATCAAGATGCTCTCCGAGACCCTGACCACCAAGCTTTCCGCTATCGAACTCTCCACCATGGATGCCCTCAACCAGAGCATTCCGGCCCCCATTGAAGCTGCGCTCAAGCGCAACAGGATGCAGATCGAGGGGTTCAACAGCACCATCAAGGATCTGCAGGGTGAGCTCAAGGATTTCGACAACAACATGGGTCACTACGTCCACGGTTTCGTGCGCGATACGACCGGTAATGAAGGTGTCCTGGCCCAGTATCTGGCGCTGATGCAACAGCAGGAGCAGATGCGGGAGAAGAGCAAGCAGGCGAGTGCGCTCATCGTGGCAATTCAGGATCGGCTTGAGCGGATCACCGATCAGAGCCAGCAACTGATGAACCAGAGCATTCAGCATGCTAAAGCCGCACAGAGCCAGAGCACCCTGACTCAGGGAGCCAGCATCGTAGTCGCCATCATGATTGCCATGCTGGTGGCTTATACCCTGGGCAAGGCCATTCGCCGTCCGCTCAGGGAGTTGCTGCGGGTGCTGACCGAAGTAACCCAGGGCGACATGACCCAGCGCATCGGTTTTCAGAGCAAGAATGAATTTGGTCAGCTGGGCAGCCAGATCAACCTGCTGATCGCCCAGATGGGGGAGGTACTGGCGCAGCTTTCACAAGCATCGGCCCAGCTTAACGATGCCGCCCACGGCAACCGTCGCACCACCGAATCGGTGCGGGCGGATCTGGAGAAACAGCGGCAGGAGACCGCCTCGGTCGCCGCCGCCATGACCCAGATGGAGGCATCGGTGCGGGAAGTGGCGCAGGCCGCCAACCAGACTCTGGAGCGAGTGATGGATGTGGAGAAGGCCTCCGAGATGGGACGCAAGGTGATGGCGGGCAATATCACCACCACCCATCAGCTGGCGGGCAAGCTGCAACAGACCGGCAAGGTGATTGGTGATGTGAGCGCCATGAGCAGCCAGATAGGCAACATCCTCGATGTCATTCGCGGCATTGCCGAGCAGACCAACCTGTTGGCTCTCAACGCGGCCATTGAGGCGGCGCGGGCCGGCGAGCAGGGGCGCGGATTTGCGGTGGTGGCGGATGAGGTGCGCAGTCTGGCGGGCCGCACCGCCCAGTCCACCAGCGAGATCCAGACCATGATCGAGAACCTGCAGCAGGGGGTCGCCAAGGCGGTAACCGTGATGCAGGAGTGCTCCCGCGAGATGGACAGTTGCGTCGAACAGAGCTCCCACGCCAACAACGCCATGGAGGAGGTGCAGGGGATTGTGGTGCTGATCAGCGACATGTCGAGCCAGATCGCCTCTGCCGCTGAGCAGCAGCAGGCCACCAGCGCCGACATTGCCACCAACCTCAACCGCATCTCCGATATCTCGGATCTCAACTATCAGGGGATTGAGCGGGTAGCCGAGACCAGCCAGCAGCTGGACTCCCTTGCCGAGCAGCAGGAGAGCCTGGTCAAGCGCTTCCGCCTCAGCGCCTGATGGTCGAGAGTTGAAACAACAAGGCCCCGCAGATGCGGGGCCTTGTTATTGCGGTAGTCAACGCAGGAATTACGCGTAGGCGATGGCGCCCTTGCCGACCCCTTCATAAGCGACAATCTTGACGAACTTGTCGCCCACCATCTTCTTCACTTCGCGGGCGATGTAGCAGGCCAGCAGCTCGACCGTGGTGTCGGTGTCGATCATCTCTACCTCGGCGGTGGGGATGGCCAGCTGGAACAGCCCCTGGGGCGCCATATATTTGAAGCCGGTGTGATGCTCGCCAAGCTGGGCATTGGCGCGGGGGCTCAAGGTGAGCTCGGTCAGTGCCACCTTGTCCTCTTCGGTGCCGAGGTAGATATCGCCCCAGCGTTCGGCCCAGTTGAACTCAAGCTCCTGGTCGCGCTCACCATCGACGTGGATCTCGATGGGGGAGCGGTGGCCGTGGGCGATGCGCTGGCAGTTGCCATCGTGCTTTTTCAGGCCGTGGCTGTAGTGGTAGAAGGCACCGGTGATCGCCTCCTGACGCAGGGTCAGGGAGAGATCCTTGATATTGCCCGGCAGCCGTTTGGCCAGTACCGCCAGCAGGTAGCGGGTCACCGACTCTTTATCAACTTGCGGTGCCGGGATAAAGGCGAAGCCCTGGGATGGGCAGCGCAGATGGATGGAGCGCCCCTGGCGCAGCAGATCCACTGTGCTTTTGTCGCCATCCAGTGTCTCGACGTGGATCAGCGGGCACTCTGTCGGCACCAGCAGCTTGTGGTCCACCTCTTCATCGATGATCGACTTGATCAGCTTCTTTACCCGGCCAAAGTCCAGCAGCATGCTCATTTCGTTCAGCTCACCGCTCATTTCGATATCTACCAGCCAGCTCTCGCCCACCATGCCGCGGCGTTCGCAGAGGTAGCTGGAGTCGATCACGGTCAAATCTCTTACAAATAACTTCATCAGTCAGGCCTTGCTACAGAGAAAGGGCAGTTTTGCGCTATTATGACCCGCGATTATCGGCAAAGGAACTGGAACCCCCCATGAACAAACTGCTTATCAAGAATGCCACCTTGGTCAACGAAGGCCGCATCTATGCCTCCGATGTGTTGATCGAGGGGGAACGGATTGCCCGCATCGCCCCGGATATCGAGGCGCCCGATGCGCTGGTTATCGATGCCGCAGGTCGTCATCTCATCCCCGGAATGATCGATGATCAGGTCCACTTCCGGGAGCCGGGATTGACCCACAAGGGGACTATTGCCAGCGAATCCCGTGCCGCCGTCGCCGGTGGCACCACCAGTTTCATGGAAATGCCCAACGTCAATCCCCAGACCACCACCCTCGACGCCCTCGAAGCCAAATACCAGATCGCTGCCAACTCCTCCGTCGCCAACTACAGCTTCTATCTCGGCGCCACCAACGACAACCTTGAAGAGATCAAGCGTCTCGACCCCAAGCAGTCCTGCGGGGTCAAGGTGTTTATGGGCTCTTCGACCGGCAACATGCTGGTGGACAATCAGGAGACCCTGGCGGCCATCTTCCGCGAAAGCCCGGTGATGATCGTCACCCACTGCGAAGACACTCCGACCATCGCCAAGGCCGAAGAGGCGGCGCGGGCCAAGTGGGGCGAGAATGTGCCGATGGGCGAGCATGGCCGCATTCGCAGCGACGAAGCGTGCTACAAATCCTCCAGCATGGCGGTGGCGCTGGCGAAAAAATACGGTGCCAAGCTGCATGTGCTGCATCTGACCTCGGCCAAGGAGCTGTCGCTCTTTACCGCCAGCCACGACCTGAGCGAGCTGAAGGACAAGAACATCACCGCCGAGGTGTGCGTTCACCACCTCTTCTTCAATGAAGCCGATTACGAGACACAGGGCAGCCTGATCAAGTGCAACCCTGCGGTGAAGAGTGCCGCCGACCAGCAGGCACTGCTGGATGCGGTACGTAACGACGTGCTCGACATCATCGCCACCGACCACGCGCCCCACACCTGGGAAGAGAAGCAGAACAGCTACTTCAAGGCACCGTCCGGTGTGCCGCTGGTGCAGCACTCTTTGCAGGCGTTGCTGGAGCTCTACCACAACGGCGTGTTTACCCTGGAGACTATCGTCAAGAAGACCTCCCACGCGGTGGCCGAGCGCTTCCAGGTGCAGGATCGCGGTTATATCCGCGAGGGGTATTTCGCCGATCTGGTGCTGCTGGATCTGGGCAAGCCCTATGTGGTCAACGATGACAACATCCTCTACCACTGTGGTTGGTCGCCCTTCAACGGCTACCGCTTCCATAGCACGGTGGAGATGACGCTGGTGAATGGCCAGATCGCTTGGCAAAACGGGCAGGTGACTGACCAGATCCTGGGCAAGCGGCTGACCTTTAACCGCTGATTGTTCGCAAAGCAGGCGAACGCACCGTGGCCGAGGAATTGGCGGCGTTTCCCTGTTGACAGGGCAGGGTCATCTCCATAAACTCTGCCCCCGTCAGCCGAGCTGACTCCGTCGGTGTGTAGCGCAGCCAGGTAGCGCATCTGCATGGGGTGTAGAGGGTCGGAGGTTCGAATCCTCTCACACCGACCAAATTCCCCGGTAAAGGCCTTGTCAAACGACAAGGCCTTTTCTTTTGCCTGCGATTCGCCGCACAGGCGTGAAGCCAGTGGTGATGCACGCTGGTCGCTGCTGGCGTGAGCAGATTGTGCTGCCACCGCGCTTTATGGTGTAGTAACAACTCTGTTGCTCATTTGCCTGGCGAGGCCTCTCGTGTCTGCATCCGTATCTAAACCCTGTTGTCTGCTGATGCTCACCCTGCTGCTGGTGGGCTGCGCCACCCCTTACGAGAGTGAAAAGTCATTCTGGAACGGCCAGACCGGTTTCTCCCAGACCCGGCTTGGCCCGGACAAGTGGCAACTGGAGTTTGTCGGCAACGATCTGGTGGACAGGGAGACCGCCCGCAAATATGTGCTCAAGCGGGCAGGGGAGCTGGCACTGGCAGAGGGTTACTCTTGGCTCAAGGTCGATGAGCTGACCATTAACCGTGATGCCGTCAGGGTGACCCCATCACGGCCGATCTTCGGCTTTGACGAGGATGAACCGGATCTCTTTATGGCCCAGATGCAGGTGCAGCATACCATCTCGGCGCTGCTCACTTTTCGCCTGTTGCCACGGGCACTCGATGAGCGAACTCTGAATGCAAATTATCTCGCCGAAATCAAAATAAACAGTGATTAATATTGGTGGTTTGCAAGATCCATATCACATACACCTAATGGCGGGATAAAATTCTGGATAAAGCCTCTAGATTTACCCCCTGCTTTTAGGCATTCTCCCAGCATACCAGCCGCCAGGAATCAACGGCTCGGATCACAAAAACGGACTGTAGTGGCTCCCACGCCACTGTTTACGGCTTGCACCAATCAAAACCGGGACTCCCCCATGAAAATGAATAAACTGACGGTCGCCATCCTCATCTCCATGATGTTTGGCATCCTCACCGGCCAGGGCTATCGGATGTTTGCCGCAGATCAGGCTGCGGATTTCGCCAATAACATCACGATCCTGACCGATATCTTCCTGCGCCTGATCAAGATGATCATCGCTCCCCTGGTCTTCACTACCCTGGTGGTCGGTATCGCCAAGATGGGCGACACCCGCACCGTGGGGCGTATCGGTGCCAAGACCCTCGGCTGGTTCATGCTGGCCTCCCTGATGTCCCTGAGCCTGGGTCTGGTGATGGTGACCCTGATGCAGCCGGGTGTGGGTCTCTCGCTCTCCCTGCCCAATGACACCGCCAGCTCGGGCATTGCTGCCGGTGCCATTACCCTGAAAGATTTTGTGACCCACGCCATCCCCAAGAGCGTGGTCGAGGCGATGGCCACCAACGAGATCCTGCAGATCGTGGTCTTCTCCCTCTTCTTCGGTCTGGCTGCCGCCGCGCTCGGCGATCTGGCCAAGCCGGTGGTGGTGCTGATGGCCAGCGCTGCCGAGATCATGCTGAAAGTGACCGGTTATGTGATGAACTTTGCACCGTTCGCGGTATTTGGCGCCATCGCCGCCATGGTGGCCAAAGAGGGGCTGGGTATTCTGGTTACCTACGGCAGCTTTATGGCCCAGTTCTATATCGCGCTGGCCTGTCTCTGGCTGCTGCTGATCGCCATGGGTAGCGTCTTCCTGCGTGGTCGCGTCATCAAGCTGCTGGCGATGATCCGCGAGCCGATCCTGCTTGCCTTCTCGACTGCCAGCTCCGAAGCGGCCTATCCGAAGACCCTGGATCGTCTGGAGAAGTTCGGTTGTGACAAGCGCATCGCCAGCTTCGTGCTGCCGATGGGTTACTCCTTCAACCTCGACGGCTCCATGATGTACTGCACCTTCGCGGTGATGTTCATTGCCCAGGCGTATGGCATCGAGCTCTCCATGGCCCAGCAGATCACCATGCTGCTGCTGCTGATGGTCACCTCCAAGGGGATGGCCGGGGTACCGCGCGCCTCTCTGGTGGTGATTGCCGCCACCCTGAACCAGTTCCATATTCCGGAAGCTGGCATTCTGCTGCTGCTGGGGATCGACCATTTCCTCGATATGGGCCGCTCTGCCACCAACGTGCTGGGCAACGCCATCGCCGCCAGCGTGGTTGCCAAGACCGAAGACAGCTTGGGTGACACCGTCGCGCTGGGTGAGAGTGAGCCAGCCAAGGCCTGATCACAACGCTATGAAAAATAAACAACAACGGCCCGCCAATGCGGGCCGTTGTTGTTTATGGCTCGTCTACACTGCTAGATAGTTTCCATCTGGAGTGTATGGTTATGAACATTGCTCGTCGACTGCAACTGATAGCGCTGTTGGTGATGCTGACGCTCATTTTTCTCAGTTGGTTCAGTATCAATCGCCTTGGGGCAGGCAACCGTGATTTGAGCTATGTGACGGACAATACTGTGCCCAGTATTTCGCTGATTAAGGAAGTGCAGGCCGATTTCTATGAATTGCACTCGCTGGTACAAACACATGTGCTCAATACCGACTCAAGCAAGATGCAGCAGATTGAAACGGGTATCACCGAGATACGGGGACAAATCAATTCGCTGCTCGACAAATATAAGGCAGAGATGCTCTCCAATGACGAAGATCGGCGCCTGACTGACGATGATCAGCGCATTGTCGCGCAATATTATCAGGAGATAGACAAGGTTCTGCAGCTCTCCCGCCAAAACAAGAACGATGAAGCCAGAGACATGCTGGCGGGAGAGGCATACGGACTGTTCAAGCAATTTGCCAAGGCAATCGAGCTTCACGTCAACTTCAATATGGATTTGGGACTGGCGCTCAAGAAGCAGGGCCAGGAGAACTACGACAACAGCCTGCAAACCCTGTTGCTTATCGCCGGTGGTGCCACCGTACTGACGATGGGGCTGTTTGTCTGGTTGTTCAATCAGGTGGCCAGTCCCCTTCGCACCGCCATGGATACCCTGACCCGGATCCAGCGCGACCTCAACTTTACCCTCAGAGCGGATGTGAAACAGCAGGATGAGATTGGTCTGACCCTCAATGCGGTCAACCGGTTGCTCGATACGCTGCAACAGACATTTACCGAATTTTCCGTCGGCAGCTTGCAGATCAAGAGCACTGCCGAATCCCTCTCTCAAGCGGCGCAGCACCTCGCCAGCTCGGCCAGTCAGGCCAATGATGCTACCAGTCTGATCGCCGCCGGTGTGGAAGAGATGACTGTCAGCATCACAGATATCTCCCAGCGTACCCAGGAGACGAGCCGTATCACCAATGAGTCAGGGCAGCTGGCTAGCGAAGGAAGCAGAACCATAGATCGTACCGTTCATGCCATCAACGAGATAGCCGACTCCATTCGGCAGGCCTCGGCCGAGGTCATTGCGCTGGGTGAGGGCATTTCGCGCATTGGCGGTGTGGTCAACGTGATCCGTGATGTGGCGGGGCAGACCAACTTGCTGGCCTTGAACGCGGCCATTGAAGCGGCGAGGGCCGGGGAATCCGGCCGTGGCTTTGCGGTGGTGGCGGATGAGGTGCGCAAACTGGCTGAGCGCACAGCCCAATCCACTCAGGAGATATCTGCCACTGTAGAGGCGATCCAGCAGGAGTCGAACAATACGGTCTCCCGCATGCATCTTGTGGAGGAGAAGGTGAGCCAGGGGGTCACCATGGCGACCGAGAGTGGCGCCATTATTGCCGAAATCCGCAGTGCGTCGCACCGGGTGATGGAGCAGGTGGGCGAGATCACCAATGCCATCCGCGAGCAGAGTTCGGCCGCCGAGTCGATCGCTCATCAGGTAGAGCAGATTGCTCAGGTCGTGCAGCAAACCAGCAGCACAGCGGAGGAGACCTCAGCCGCAGCCGAGGAGCTCAATGTCACCACCGAGAGCATCCACCAGCAGATATCCCGCTACCGCATTCAGTAACGCCGACGGTTGTTATCCATCTGCTATCCCCGCCAGCTGGCGGGGATTTTTTTATATGGCTTGCTTAGAAGCCTGAGCCCGGTTGCTGCAAAAATGCCGCCTCTTCCGGTGTGCTGGTGCGACCGAGTATGTCGTTGCGGTGGGGGAAGCGGCCAAAGCGTTCGATGATCACCTGATGGCGGCGGGCAAAGTCGGCAAATCCGGCAAAGGTCGCCTGCGCCGGTGTGCCAGCCTGCTCGGCAGCGAGTGCCTCGAACAGCGCCACACTTCTGGCCTGTTGTTCGCGGGATTCGGCATGTTCCAGCGGCAGATAGAAGAAGACCCGCTCCAGTGGCGAGAGGGATTTGTCCGCCCCGATGGATAGCCCTTTCAGGCAGAGATCCCGTGCCAGCGGATCCTGGGCAAAGGCCGCAGGCGTGCCGCGATGGATATTGCGGGGCAGCTGGTCAAGCAGCAGGAGCAGCGCCAGCCGACCGCTGGGAGCATCGGCCCAGTGGGCGAGGCTGCCCTTGGCTGCCGCCTCTGCCAGCTCGCCAAAGCGGCTGGCCAGCAGGGCATCCGTTTCGCTGCTTTTTCCCCACCAGAGGGGGGCTTGCCGTGTGGCCCGCAGGACGCCATCGGTTTCGTCGCCAAACCAGAAATCGAGCAGAGGTTGCCAAGGTTGCATGGGAACTCCTTGAGGTGATTCAGAGGGAACCAGGAACAAATGGCTCAGGGGTGCTGCCGAAACGGCGGCTTCTCGTTACACTGTGCCATCTTTTGCCCGCAAGACGTAACCCCCCGATGGCGAGCGCCGAATTCTTGGCTCGGCCGATGATGGCCTGCCATCGCCATGAGGTGGTCTTGTTGACCCTGGTGGTTATCGGGATGTACACCTCTCTCGCGGTGTTGTTCTCACTGATATAAGGAATCTTTGATATGGCCGGAACCAGTTTGTTGGCCCTGCTCGACGATATCGCCAGCGTGCTTGATGACGTGGCGCTGATGACCAAGGTCGTGGTGAACAAGCGCGAGACATTTTTCGGGAAGACGTTTCTCACTGATATAAGGGATCTTTGATATGGCCGGAACCAGTTTGTTGGCCCTGCTCGACGATATTGCCAGCGTGCTCGATGACGTGGCGCTGATGACCAAGGTCGTGGTGAACAAGCGCGAGACATTTTTCGGGAAGACGTTTCTCACTGATAT